>JAUZFY010000360.1 GCA_030840185.1 Microbacteriaceae bacterium
GTGAACAGCGCCGAGGAACTGGCGAAGATTTCCGGCAAGATCAGGGACGATCCCGAATCCGGGATACGCGAGGGGTGGTCGTATCTGGATACCCGCGACGCCGCCAGGTCAATCGAACTGTCCTTGACCGCCCGTACAACGGGCGCACACGCCTTTTTTCTCGCCGCGAACAATTCCAACTCGCCCTATCGCACGGAGGATCTTCTGCGTCGATATGCACCGGATGTACCGAGGCTTCGCCGATTTGTCGAACGTGAAGTGCCCATCGACCTCACCCCCGCCAGGAAACTCATCGGGTTCCAAGCTGCCCACGAACTCGACATTCCGACACTCGACCTCCCCTAAACGTCTGACCTCCAGCGCACCGCCAATCTCCGCACCATCTCAGAACAGGAACCGTTTGATGACTATCGACAACTTCGCTAACCCATGGCCGGCACGCGAGAACATCGAGATCACTTCGGTGCGGGCGATCACGACCGCCCCTGAGGGGACCGCCCTGGTTGTCGTTCGCATCGACACGAATGTCCCCGGACTGTACGGACTCGGCTGTGCCACGTTCACGCAACGTTGGAAGGCGGTGCAGGCCTTTGTCGACGAGCACCTCTCTCGCCTCCTGATCGGTCGATATCCCGGCGATATCAACGACCTGGTGCGTCTCGCCGCTTTCAGTGGATACTGGCGCGGCGGTCCCGTCACGAACAACGCGATCTCGGGCATCGACCAGGCGCTATGGGACATCGCCGGAAAACGAGCGGGACTCCCCGTGTACGAGCTGCTCGGCGGTAAGGTCCGTGCTGCGGCGGACACCTACATCCATGCCGCCGGTAAGACGGCCGAGGAAACGATCGATCAGGCACTGGGCTTCATCGACGACGGGTGGCGTCACATCCGGCTTCAGATCTCTACGCCGGGCGGCGGAGGGTACGGCGCACCGAAGGTGCCCACCGAATATCCGAATGCCCCTTATCGCAACGGATGGAGCGGCCGTGACTATCTTCGCCGTGTGCCCGCCCTCTTCGAGGCCGCACGGGATGCTCTGCCGGACAACATCGAACTGCTTCACGACGTGCACTCCCGGCTGAGCCCGAAGGAGGCGGTGTTACTCGCTCGCTCACTGGAGCAGTACGGACTGTACTTCCTCGAAGACGTTCTCCCGCCCGAGCACTGGGATCGCCTTCCCGAGGTGCGCGCGGCGAGCCCGGTGCCGCTTGCCGTCGGTGAGCTGACAACGTCGCTGACAGATGCTGTGCGCCTCGTCCGCGACGGGGGTGTCGACTTCATCCGCAGCCACATCTCTGACATCGGCGGTCTCAGCCCCGCCCGCAAGGTGGCCGACCTTGCCGAGCTCAGCGGCGTGAAGACGGCATGGCACGGACCGGGGGACACCTCTCCGATCGGGGCGGCCGCGAATGTCGCACTCGACGTGTCCTCGGCCGCCTTCGGCATCCAGGAGGGGCACATCTACAACGAGGCGACGCACGATGTCTTCCCCGGCACCCTGCGGATCCGCGATGGGTATCTGACACCGAACGCGGCGCCGGGATGGGGAATCGACATTGACGAAGTTGCGGCAAAACGGTTCCCCGCGGAAATTTCCGGCCATGATGAGTGGGCGGCGGGTGTTCGCCGACCGGATGGCGCATTGGAGGCACCGTGATGCAGCCCATCAAGCCAGCAGTGTTCGGTGACGCACCGAGCCGGATGGCCCAGACGCGGCGTCGCCCCGTCTCTGACCCCCAACAACTCGGTGCGAATCAGTACGACCTCGGCTCATTCAATGAGGCAACGATTATCGAGGCCATCCGGCAGGCCGGAACGATCAGTCGCACCGAGATCTCCAAACAGACCGGTCTCACCCAGCAATCCGTCTCGCGCATCCTTCGGGTGCTTCTGGAACGCGGGTTGCTCGCAGAGGGGGCGCAGGAGCGCACCGAACGTCTCGGCAAGCCGCGAATCCCGGTGCGGTTGCGAGCCGAGGCGGCTTACGCCGCCGGTGTACTCGTCGACCCGGAACTGATGTCGGTCGTGCTTGCCGATCTGGACGGGACTGTGGTCGAAAGGCGTAGCATGCCGCTGACGCCGGCGATCTCCCCGACGGCGTTGGTGGAGGCGATCGCGGGGTGTGTCGACGAGATGATCGAGGCTTCGGGGATCGACTCGACCACGGTGCTCGGCGTGGGAGTGGCAGTTCCGGGGCCAATCACGACCGACGGCGAGTTGCTCAACCTGCCGCTGTCCGAGACTTGGCGCGATGTCCCGCTTCGGCAACTCCTGGTCGACCGCCTCCAGCGCCCGGTCGTGGTTGAGAAGGACGGCGCCGCCGCCGCCATCGGCGAACGGTGGATCGGCCGCACCGACCGCGCCGGCGATTTCGTGTACCTGTACTTCGGAACGGGAATTGGTTCCGGCCTCGTCCTAAACGGCGAGGTGTATCGGGGAATCAGCGCCAACGCGGGCGAGTTCGGACAGCTGTGTGCAGTTCGAGTCGGCCGGATCGATGGTGCCGGCCGGCCAATGCTGGTGCGTGAATGCAATCCGACAGCTGCACTGCCGGAGATCGCCCGCGAGTTGGGGTACTCCGGGGCCGCCGTCAGTTATTTAGAGATGTGCGCAGAGGTCGGCAGGGGGGAGCCGTCCGCTGTCGCGGCGGCGCAGCAGATCGCAGACGTCATCGCGGTCGGAGCCGTCGCCCTGATCGACCTGCTCGACCTTCCGACCTTGGTCGTTGGCGGACCCGTCTTCGAAGACGAACTCCGGGAGATCGTGCTGAGCACTATCGATCGAGCCGTCAACGAACTCCCCACGGCTCATTTCGCCCGCCACGTCTCGGTGCAGCCCTCCCTGTTAGACACAGAAGCCGGCGCCATCGGCGCGGCCTCAACGATCTTCCACGCATCCTTCGCGCCTCATGTCCGGCGCACTCAGAAGTACCGACTCAACTGAATGGACATCCCCGCTTGATGCAATTCCCCGCGACATCCGACGCGCACCATACCAACCTCAGCTCGTACACCCATCTATCAGCCCCAGACGGGCAACTCTTCGCAGATGTCGACCCGCGAGGCGCCCGACTGGCCTCCCTCGTGCACCGAAACTCGGGACACGACGCGCTGCTGCACACCGACTGGGAGAACGAGGACTGGAGTGGAGCATTCGCCTCGGCGAATTCGTCCGCCGAGTGGCACCGGCGGTATCCGGGCGGCTGGCACGTTCTCGCCCCGCACGTTGGCGAATCCCGGGCGTTGGGCGGCGTCGAGCATCCGTTTCATGGCGAAGCCGCCTGGCGGCCCTGGCGGTTGACCAACGTCACCGAGAGTTCGTGCACTTTCGAGGTCGTGCTGCGCACTGTGCCACTGCTGCTGCGAAGAGAGTTCATTCTCGCGGAAGACGCCGTTCTGGTGACCCAGCACTTCGTGAACCTGTCAATGTTGGCCGTTTCATTCAGCTGGACGGAGCATCCTGCTTTCGGAGATGCGCTGATAGACGAAAAGAGCGAGGTCACGCTCGGCGGAAAGCGGGTTGACATCCGCTTTCCTCCCCGGGGCGAAGCCCGCTCCGGATTCGCAACGTTCGAAGCGGCGGGGGTCGGCGCGTTCGCAATCAGGAATCCCCGCACTCGGCTCGAGGCAGTACTGGAGTGGGACACCGAGGTTCTGCCCTTTGCGTCCGCCTGGCAGGAGCACAACAGATCGCAGGGGTTCCCGTGGTGGGGAACTACCAACACGATCGCTTTAGAGCCCGCATCGCGGCAATACGAGGCGGTCCCCGTCGGTCTCGGGCCGTTGACGGTGGAACCTCGAAGCACCCTCTCGTCCTCCCTGAAACTCTCCTTCCGCTCCTTCTGAAGACGTCAAGACCTCACGCCAGAGTGGGGCTGCGGACCCCACCCGGCGCGTCCGAAAGCGGCACGGCGGCCGGTCGCTCGCAGGTGCTCTCCACCGCAACCGTCGTGCCGCTCTCCGCTGCGCTCAGCAGCGAGACCATCACGTCGAGCACGTGGAAGGCGAGGTTTCCGTTGGCGCGGGCTTCGACCCCGTCGGGTGTCGCGGCGAGGTCGGCCAGTCCGTAGCCGCGGGCGGCATTCCGATAGCCGGCGCTCGGCGGGAGGGTTACCCACTCCTCGTCGCGAAGGGTTCGCAGTCGCACGTCACCGTCGAAGCCGTTGGGATCTGGCACGACCAACGAGCCGGCGTCGCCGTGCACCTCGATGTTGGATGCGCGGGTCGCGACCGCGTCGAAGCTCATCACCAGCGTCGACAGCGCTC
>JAUZFY010000041.1 GCA_030840185.1 Microbacteriaceae bacterium
TCAATGGGCTGAGCCTGGTCGGCACTCCGACGTTCTGGCAGTACGTCTTCAAGGGCGGCATTCTCGTGTTCGCCGTTGCCATGTCGACTGTGGCGCGGCGGTATTCGAAGGCGTAGCTGCCCGCCTCGCCCCCTGCGCGCTGTCGTGCTCGTTGCGTTGCGTGGCACGGCCACTGCTTCGCCCGATGGCTGCGCGGCGGCGCCGCCTTAAAACTGGATTCCGCGCGACAGTCCGCCGTCGACCAGAATGTTGGCGCCGGTGGTGCGGCTCGAGAGCGGGCTGGAGAGAAACACGACCGTATTGGCGACTTCCTGAGGCGTGCCCATCCGACGGGTGGGATTTAGCCCCATCGCTACGGCGAAGAACTCCGGATTGTCCTGCTCGATGCTCTCCCAGACTCCGCCGCCGTGATAAGTGTTGCCGGGGGAGACGGTATTTGCGCGGATGCCCTTGTCTGCAAGTTGATAGGCCAGCCCGGCCATGTAGGCGATGATCGCGGACTTCACGGTTCCATAGGGCCCGGAAGCAAAGTCGACCTCTCGACCGGAGACGCTCGAGATCGCGGTGATCGACGGTGCATTGCTCTTTTCGAGGTGCGGCAAGGCGGCTTTGACCAGCGTTACCGTGCCCATCAGGTCCACCTGCAGCGACGCCTCCCAATTCTCTTCCGTGTCGGGGATGGCGAGGGCGCTGACGTTGCTAATGACTATGTCGATTCCGCCGAACGCTTCGGCCGAATCGTTCACCCAACGGACGACGTCATCGTGCGTCCGCATGTCTAGTGCAGTGCCGACCACTGTTACGCCGGTCGTCTTGAGAGCAGTTTCGGTGGCCGCGATCTCTTCTGCGCTCCTGGCGCAGAATGCCACATTGGCGCCTTCGGCCGCGAAGGTTTCCACAATCGCCCGGCCGATTCCCTTGGTGCCACCGGTAACCACCGCGGTCAGGCCCGTGAGCTGCAGATCCATGTCATCCCCCTATAGTCGTGTGGCTCGGTCCCGCATTGTTGCGTGAAGGCCGTCGTACGCGTGCTGGCGTGGAAAGTAGGACTTTGCCGCTTTGACCACCACGCTGTAGTTCGCGTCGACGGCATTGGCAATTGGGGCCTGGGCCGTCTGTGTGAGCAGTTGGTAGGCGTCCATCTGGTGCAGGTCAAAGAGCTCTTCGAACCACCGCACCATTTCGACCTGCGCAATTCGCCAGGAGTCTTCCATCGGCCGGGACGAGCCGACGGCCATCCAATGCGTATCGGTCTCCAGTCGAGGCCAGTGCGGGGCACCACCCTTAATCAGGTCGACGATTATGGTCGAGTTCATCGCGCCCTCGACCGCGGTTCCGCAAGCCTCGCCCTCACCCTGCCGGTAGTGTCCGTCACCGATGGAAAAGAGCGCTCCTTCCACGTTCACGCCAAGGTACACAGTGGTTCCGGCTTTGACGTCGGGGGAGTCCATGTTGCCTCCGAAACGCTCCGGAACCAGGGACGAACGGACCTCTCCGGCGGGCGGGGCGACACCGATGGTGCCGAGCATCGGTTCCAGCGGCAGCGCGACCTCGAAGTCTCCGAACCGGGCCTGAAAGCCCACGGTCTGCCGCGCCGAATCAACGTGGTAGATCCAGGTGGTGTCCGGCAGGGCATCCTGCAATGTCGCGGTTCGGTCCGTGCTGGTCAGCCCTCCAAAGAATGGAATGGCGGCCGAGACACCCCAACTGCGCGCCGGGGTGAGTTCGGCGATGTGGATGGCCAGAGTGTCCCCGGGTTCCGCGCCGGCCACATAGAACGGGCCGGTCTGCGGGTTCACGAAGCGCAGGTCGACCTTCGCGCTCGAAAGATCATCGACGGATTTCAGCGCATGATTGAACGCGTCCTCTGACCACAGCTTGAGTGCGTCGCCGGGACGAACGGTCAGGATCGGTGGCCTGCCGCCGAACGTGTAGGCGAGTTGATTCCGATCGGGCGTGAACTCGATGATCTCCATTACGGCCCTTCGCGACGGTGGATTCCGCGTTCGGTACGCGGCCTGGATAGGACGACGCAACCATTTCGAGAACGCTATCGCATGCGGCACGGAGTCGAAGGAAGGTAGAGGCCCGGCCGCGTCACGGGGCGCCGGGGTGCTCTGTTTTGTCGAAGATTCCTGGGACCAAGCCGTCGGTCCAGATTTTGTGCGGCGTCGGGGGGATGCCCGGGATGTGGTCCGTCTGCGATGGCGACACCGGAAGCACCGGCTTGACGGGGGCTAGCTGATCGGACTGCCCGGGCGATGAGCCGTTCGGCCCCGGGGTGCTTTGCGGGGAAGGCGAGGCTTTCGGTGCGGGATGCGGTGTCTGATGAGTGGTCGTTGAGTTGGCAGGCCCAGTGACGTTCGACGGGTTCGGCGTCGAAGCGGGTTTGACCGACGAGGCGCCTCCCGGGGTCAGGCCGTCCACGATTCCAGTGATCAGATGCTGCGTGGTCGCCCGGAACTCCGGACTCACCGCGGCGGCAGCCGCCGTGGTTCCCACCCCCATGGCGGTGACCACGGCAAGGGAGAAAATGACGGCGCGATGATGGGTGCGCCGACGGGTGGCAAGGGAAACGACCGTGGAGTCCATGAGTTCCGCAAGCTCGGGGGAGGGAGCGGGGACCGGACCGTTGGCGAAAGAACGCAACTCAAGGAGAAGGGGGCGAAGCGTATCCCCATCCCCCTCGATCCCCGTCAGCAGATCGGTGACGATTCTCTCGTCGTCGTGTCCGGCGGTCATCGTGATCCCCAATTCTCGAGCTCCGGGTGAGCCTTCAACGCCAGAAGGGCGCGACGCTGAAGCTGTTTGATTGCCCCTACCGATTTCTTCATGATGCCGGCGACGTGCTCAAGGGAGAGATCCGCAATGACGCGAAGCAGAAGCACCTCACGCTGATCCTCGTTCAACTCCGACAGCAGGGACAGCACGCTCGAGTCCCGACCACCGGCTATTTCTTCGGCGGACTCGGTCATTCGAAAATCCAAGGCGGGCTCATATTCGACGATCTTCGGTCTTCTGGATTGGCGGCGATGATGATCGACGCATCGCGCGTGTGCGATCGAGAACAGGAGAGTCCGCACTCCGCTTTCACCGCCTCGGATG
>JAUZFY010000057.1 GCA_030840185.1 Microbacteriaceae bacterium
GTCGACGAATACCCCGCCGGCAACCCGGAGACCCGATACGGTCCCGATCGAACGGATGCGCCCATCCACCACGTCGGCCCAGGCGACACGCGCGCCGAAGAGCACCTCGACGCCAGCCTCCTCCAGCCACCGCAGGTAGATGTCCTCAGCGACGTGCGGCTCCGGGCCCGCATAGCGTCCCGGAGCGACGCCATAGTGGTCCGCGATGTCGTTCCTCAGACGGCGCGCCATTCCGCCGAGCACTCTGGCATCGCCGATGTCGGTATAGCCGAGGCCGCCGCTCGTCATTCCGCCCACGTGCCGACCGGGCTCAAGGAGCACAACTCGCGCGCCGTTTCTCGACGCCGCGACGGCCGCACACACGCCGGCCGAGGTCGCGCCATAGACCACGACCTCCGCGTTGCTTCGTCCAACGGTCGACGTCATATTCGATCCGTTTCTGTCGCGCGCGGTCCGGGGATCGCGTGCGTTCCGGCGTTCCACGAGTCCAGGATCAGCGGCGGGTCGAGCAGCGCCCAATCGGTTCGCATCGCGGCGACATCCCAGCGGACACGGTATTCACGCTTCTCGCCCGGCAGCAGCGGGCGGGGATCGCCCTCGATCACGGAGTATCCGGCCGCGGTCACCGGGCGGGCATCGGTCACGGCGAGGCCGGGGACCAGCGGCCCGGACCGGTGGCGGATGCTGACCAGCCAGGTCAGCGGGTCGCCAGGGTCCGCGGTTGTGACGATCTCGACCGTCGCGGCCGGCAGGTCGAAAAGGTCCCTCCAATCCGCGGCAGCGCTCGCGATGGATACCTCGCGGTCGATGACATTCGCCCCATCCAGCCACTCGGCCTCCCAGACGAACACTGGCGAGGCGCCCGCGCGCAGGCTGGCGACGGGGACCTCGAGCGACAGCGCCTGTGTCGGCCGCGAGACCTCGGCAACCGCGCGAGTGGATTCGGCGACGACAGTACCGAAGGCGTCCCGTACCCGGAGAACGACCTCCGTCGCGCCGACGCCCCGCTCCGACCAGACCCATGCCTCGGCCCGGGCAGTCTCCTCGCCATGCCAGACCGCTCGCTCGGTGCGGATGGTGACCCGGTCGGCCAGGAAGGCACGCGAGACCGCGTGGTAGGCGGGCTTCGCGTCGCCACGGTAGTCGACCGAACTCGTGCACCAGGCGTTGGGATAGCTCTCGTGCAGTTGCCACGGGATCACCATGCTCGACCGCGGCGCGCGCCGACGGTCGGCCTCGATGGCATATTGAAGGCCGGTGGCCTGCAGCAGCTGGCTCGCGCGGACCATGGCCTCCACCGTCTCGATGCGTGCGCCGAAACTGGCCTGCACGAGTTCCGCGTTGTTCCACCATTCGCCGAGATGCCGATAGACGGGATTCGAGCGGTCGGTCGGCCATCTGTCGTCCGCCGGCACGAGCGCATCGAGGGAGCGCAGGTTGGTCATCCCCTCGACGCCGAACTCGGTATGGGCGAGCGAGGACCCGGCGTTGTAGAGCGTGTAGTGGTCGACCAGGCCCTGGTGCTCCCACGGGCCGTGGACGTCGTGCTGCCCGTCTCGATTGTCCCGGATGCGATCGAGCCGGTTGTGAAATTCCGGTCCGGTCGGAGAGGTGGCCACCCAGTGCCGCCCGGGATCGAGCCGGGACACCGTGTCCCGTAGAGTGGCGAGCACGGGAGACCGGGCTTCGGTGAGCGGAACGCCTCCCTCGTCGAGTTCGTTGCCGCCGCCCCACATGAGCAGACTCGGATGGTGGACGAGCTGCGGGATCACCGCCTCGGCCTCCTCGCGCATGTGGGCGACGAAGGCGTCGTCCGTGGCCGGGGCGCTCTGCATGCCAGAGCTCGACTGGGAAAACTCCTGCCAGACGAGCAGTCCGGCACGGTCGCAGGCCTCGTAGAAGTCCTCGGACTCGATCAGCCCGCCGCCCCACACCCGCAACAGTCGAGCGCCGGAGCGTGCCGCCAATCCGACAAGGTGATCGATCCGCTCACGGGAGATAGTGCCATACAGGCTGCTGGCCGGCACCCAGTTCCATCCAAGCAGGGGGATCTCCACGCCGTTCACGATCGCCGTGTACGCGAGGGCGCCGGACGGCGAGCCCGGGTTCTGCACCATGGCGACCGTTCGGAAGCCGACCGGCCGCATGCACGTCATGAAGGCCTCGCCGACGCGGGCCGTCACGGTGAGTCGGTACAGGCTCTGCTCGCCGAAACCGTTCGGCCACCAGCGTTTCGGATCAGGAACGGCGAGGGTGACCCGGATGTCTCCGGGCCACCCTGTGGCCCTCGAAGTCGTGACGCTCCGGGTCGCAACCTCCCGGTCGCCGTCCCAGAGCGACACCTCCAGCGACACGGGAAGTGACGCAGACCCAGGCGGCGGGCCCACCTTCGCGGTCACGGTGACGGTGCCCGCGCTGCCATCGTCGGCCAGTTCGGCCCGGGCGGTCACGTCGGCAATCAGCACTTGCCCGGTGATGATGCGGATGCCCTTCCAGATTCCCTGGTGGCGCATGCGAGGCGAGAAGTCCCAGCCGTAGCCCATCCGCGGAGCGTGCACCCGCACCCTGTCGGTGCGGCCGACCTGAGGCTCCGAGTCGGGGCTCGGCTCCACGACGATCGCGAGCTGCCCGCGCACTCCTTCGCCGGCTTCCGATTCGGGCACTGCGCCGGTGAGGTCGATGCGTGTCCGCCGGTACAGGCCGTGTACTTCCCCGACGAGAACACCATTCCAGAAGATCGCGCCTCCGGGGTCGATGCCGTCGATCTCGAGCACGATCCGCTGACCGGCGCTCCTGTGATTTGTGCTGACCGGCGGCAGCTCGACGCTGCGCCGGTAGACCCATGATCGCTCCGGGACCCATTCGGCATGCCGCGAGTTGCGGGCCCGGAACGGGTCGTCGAGTTCACCTGCCTTCACGAGGTCGGCGATGACGGCACCCGGCACACTGGCTGGCAACCAGCCGGGGGTGCGCATGGCGGCTTCGACGGCATCCGCCACGTTGTTGCCGGCCGTCGGCGCGGGCGCGTTGACATACCACTGCCAGGTCATGCCGAGCGCCTCACGCACGGTCCAACCGGAGCCGGCGAGATCCAGCACCCTCGCCTCAGGTATCGTCACCTCGTGCACGGTCACCTCATGCACGGGAACCGCTAACCGGGTTAGGTGCTCGGCGTCCGTCTCGAAGTTGCTCACGGCGATCCCCTCTGATCTGACTGGCTGGCTGGCTGATCTGGCTGGCATTGACCGGCTGGTCGCCGGCCCGGAACTCTCGGCCGAGACTCATTCTGGCCCACTTCTGGGATCGTTGCCAGTTTCGACGCTGAGGGCGTCGTTTCGCTCCTTCAGCGGATGAATAATCGTTCCGACACGCCCTCAGCAAAGAGTTGGCGTTTTTACAGGATCAGCAGTTACGCTCGAGCGGAGCACAAAGTGAGATCGATCCCAGCTTTTGCCCCTCCCAAGGAAGTGAGTTGCATTACCTATGCCCAAACCGTTGTCAATCGCTGTCCTCGGTTTCTGGCATGTTCACGCGGAGGAGTACGCGCGCTCCATCCAGGCGCATCCGGACACCACGCTCGCGGCCGTGTGGGATCCTGACGAGGCACGTGGCCGCGAGGGCGCAGAGCTGCTCGGCACCGAGTTCATCTCCGACCTCGACTCGCTACTGGCCCGTGACGACATCGACGCTGTCACGGTGTCCACCGCCACCAACCAGCACCGCGACGTGATCCTGGCGGCCGTGCAGGCGGGCAAGCACGTGTTCACCGAGAAACTGCTGGCCCCCACCGTCGACCAGGCGGAGGAAATCATCCGCGCGGCCGACGACCGTAAGGTGTCGCTTCTCGTGTCGCTCCCGCAGCTGGCGGAGGCCATCCCGACGGCGGCGAAGAGGCTGAGTGACGACGGATCCCTGGGCGAGCTCACCTACGTACGCATTCGCATGGCCCACGACGGCTGGGTAACGAACTGGCTCCCTGAGCGCTTCGCCAGCCGCGCTGAGGCGATCGGCGGAGCGCTGAGCGACCTCGGCTGCCACCCGGCCTACCTGACCCAGCTCTTCCTCGGCCTCTCACCGGCGACCGTAAGCGCGGCGTACACAAGCTTCAGTGGCCGCGAGGTCGAGGACAATGCGGTAGTCACGACCACCTACGTGAACGGGGCCATCGGCGTGTTCGAAGCCAGCTTTGTCACGACGCCGGGGGCCTTCACCCTCGAAGTGCGGGGAACCGAAGGCAGCCTCCTCTACGGGTTTGGCTCACAGAAGCTCCTCGCAAAGGGCGAGCATTTCGACCCGGAGAGCTGGCAGGAGGTGCCGCTTCCACCGGCCGGACCCAGTCCTTTCCACCAGTGGGTAGGACACATCCGCACCGCAACGAGGCCAGACGAGAACCTTCTCGCCGCCGTGGAGCTAACCCGACTTATCGCCACGGCGAACGACGCGGCGGCGAAGGGCGCCACCCTCCCCTACGGCCGATCCCTCGACTGAGTAACCACAACCAAGAAAGCAGGGTGGGCTACCTATGTCCTCCGATAAGCACGACCAGACCACACCTCGTCCTATCAGGATCGGACTTATCGGAGCGGGAGGAATTGCGCAGGCGCACGTCGGCGGTTACCGGCGCAACCCCGGCAAGGTCATTTTCGCCGCGGTCGCCGACCCGGTGACCGCGAACGCCGAACGGTACGCGACGGAGTTCGACGCGACCGTTTACGGCGACTACCGCGTGATGCTCGAGGAGGCCGACATCGACGCCGTCGACATTTGCCTGCCCCATCACCTGCACAAGGATGCGATCCTGGCCGCTGCGGCGGCGGGCAAGCATGTGCTGTGCGAGAAGCCGCTGTGCCTAACGGCGGACGAGGCCATCGAGATCAGCGCGGCCGTTGTCGCGTCCGGCATCACCATCATGTGCGCACACAACCAGTTGTTCCTGCCTCCCGTCGCGAAAGCGAAGGAGCTTCTCGACGCGGGTCTTCTTGGCAAAGTGTACGAGGTACGCACGACCGACAGCTTCTACAACGACTTCACACCGGAGAGCATGGGATGGCGGGCGAGCGCGAAAACGAGTGGAGGCGGCGAATTGATCGACACCGGCTACCACCCCACATATCTCCTGCTTCACCTAGCTGGCGGCATCCCCACCGAAGCGGTCTCAATGTTGAGCACCCATCGCCTCGCGTTCATGGAGGGCGAGGACTCGGCGCAGGTGCTCGTGCGCTTCGACAACGGCTCCGTCGGCTCGATCACCACGAGCTGGGCCTACCAGCCGAGCGCCAACACCGAGAGGTTTTCCGTGGTCGGCGAGCTCGGCTCGCTCCACAGCGACGGGTCGAGCCTCATCTACCGCCTGAGGGGCCAGGATGCCGTGACTCTCGAGTTCGAGTGGGTACACGAATTCGCGGCCGAGATCGAGCACTTCGCCGACTCGCTCATCAACGGCACTCGCCCGCTGCACACGCACAAGGAGGGTATCGAGGTGCTCGGCATCATCCTGGCCGCGTACGAGTCCGCGCGAACCAAGGCAATCGTGCCGGTCATCCGCGCTGACGCCGACGAACTGGAAACCGTCTCGTACCGCCGCGGAACGACCGCGGCCGCCCGTTTAGGCGGAACGGCGGGGGTCGGCGCGGCAGGGCCGAGCTAGGGGCGCGGCGCGGCCGTCGAGCCGCGCGGCAGGATCTGCGCTTCGAATACCGCCGTGACCGGCGGAGCATCCGGGTCCTCGATGCGGGCGAGCAGCGTGTCAACGGCTGCTTCGCCGAGTGCGACAGTGTCTTGGACGACCGCGGTGACGCCGGGTGTCACCATGCTCATCCACCGGGCATCGTCGAACGAGACGATGCTCAGGTCGTCCGGCACCCGCAGGCCGAGATCGTTCGCCGCTCGCCAGACGCCCTCGGCCAGAAGGTTGTTCGCGGCGAAGACCGCTGTGGGGTGGTCCCTGCGCGCGAGCATGTCGACGGCCGCTTTGCGCGCGCCGCCGGCGTCC
>JAUZFY010000072.1 GCA_030840185.1 Microbacteriaceae bacterium
CTGGGAATGCCGCCAGCCCACAGCGCATCGACCAGAACCGCGGCGCACCTACGGGCCTGCGGGGCGGGCTTGATGATGACTGCCGACCCGGCGGCGAGTGCGGCGAGCGCAGAGCCGGCAGGAATTGACACCGGGAAGTTCCACGGAGGGGTCACGACGGTCAGGCGTGACGGCACGAACTCCGCACCGGGAACGCGGTCGAGTTCGCGCGCCTGTTCGGCGTAGTAGTTTGCGAAGTCGATGGCCTCGCTCACCTCCACGTCCGCCTCGGCGATTGTCTTTCCCGTCTCGCTCGCCATCACCTCGATGAGCCGCGCGCGCGCCGCCGCGATCGATTCCGCGACGCTGTGCAGCACTGCGGCACGAGTGTCCGCTCGGCGTTCACCCCAGGCCGACCCCGCAATGGCCGCGCTCGAGACTATGGCGGCGAGCGTCTCAGAGTCGTGAACCTGCGCCGCCGAGGCGACATCCACACCGAGCTGCGAGGAGGCTACCCGCTCGAGAATCTGGCGCCCCCACTCGCGGTTAACGGCGATCGACGGGTCGGTCTCCGGGTCGTTGACGAACGGGCGAGGCGCGGTGTCGATCGACTGCAGCGCGGCGACCGCCGAGCGGTCCTGCACCCGATGGGTTCGCGGGACCGGGTCATCCTGCGCCTCGATCGAGGCGAGGAATCGGGCGGCCTCCCGGTCAAACACGGCGGCGTTCGAGCCGAGTTCGAAGACGCCGGACATGAAGTTCTCTCCGCTCGAGCTCTCCTCGAGCCGGCGGATCAGGTAGGAGATAGCGAAGTCGAACTCGCCAGGCTGCACCACCGGCGTGTAGAGCAGCAGCCCGCCAACATCGCGGCGCACGGCGTCCGCCTGCCCCGTCGTCATTCCAAGCAGCATCTCGAATTCGACTCGTGAGTCGACCCTCCGCTGCCGGGCCAGAAGCCACGCATGGGCGATGTCGAACAGGTTGTGCCCGGCGACGCCGATGCGAACGGCATCGGTGCGTTCCGGGGTGAGGGACCAGTCGAGCATCCGCTTGAAGTTCGCGTCGGTCTCTCGCTTCGAGCCCCAGGTCGCGAGCGGCCAGCCGTGCAGCTCGGCGTCGACTCGCTCCATCGCGAGGTTGGCCCCCTTCACGACCCGCACCTTCACCCCGGCCCCTCCGGCCAAGCGACGCTCGGTGGCCCACTCGGTGAGGTTCTGCAGCGCCACGAGGGCATCCGGCAGGTAAGCCTGCAGCACGATACCGGCTTCGAGGTTCTTGAACTTCGGGTCGCCGAGGAGGCGACGGAACACCTCGACCGTGAGGTCGAGGTCGTGGAACTCCTCCATGTCGAGGGTGATGAACTTGCGGGTCACGGATGCCGCGGCGAACTCATAGAGCGGAGAGAGCCGGTTCACCACCCTGGCTACCGTCTCCTCGAATGACCACAGCGAAAGCTGGCTGGAGATCGACGACACCTTGATCGACACGTGATCGACGTCGTCTCGCTCCAGCAGCGTCCGGGTGCCGGAGAGTCGGGCGTCGGCCTCTTCGTCGCCGAGCACAGCCTCGCCGAGCAGATTGAGGTTCAGCCGGATGCCCGGGGTGCGCAGCCCGCTGAGGCTGCGGTCGAGCCGGTCCGGGCTCGCGTCCAGGATCAGGTGGTCGACCATTCCCCGCAACACCCGGCGGACGATGGGCACTATCGGCCACGGCAGGAGGGGGGCAAACCCGCCGCCGAGCTGGATGGCCACCCTCAGGTACCAGGGCAGGAATTCGGGGACGGAGCGGGAGAGCACCTCCAGATTCCGGCCGGCGACTCGAAGATCCTCGGGCCGAATCACCCGGTCGACGAACCCGATGGTGAAGTCGAGGCCCCTCGCGTCCTTCAGCATCCCGGCGAGCCGCTCGGCCGACCGGTCGGGCGTGGCCGAGACACTTTCGGACAACCACCGCCGCACCGTTGCAATTGATTCCTCGGCGAGGGACTCGTTGCTCGCGGGTGAATCAGCGGCTGACGGGAGCATATGTCGAGACTACTTGGGCATGGCGACCAGCCGCAGGGCTGAGGCCCATCCGGTGGATTAGTGAACCGACTCGAGCTCGTCGGAAATCTCCTCGGTCACCCGAATCGGCTTGAGCGCTCCCGACCAGGCCTCGGTCTGGTCGAGGACCTTAGTGAGGGCGGCCTCCTGGTGGGCGGCCGGCGTGAAGACGGTGTAATTCTCGAAGTCGCTGATGAGAGAGATCGCGACCTGGGCGCACACGTCCGCGATCTGCAACACCGCGGCGACGAGGCGGAGGCTCTCGACGGCGCGAATGCCGCCGGAAGCGCCGTAGCCGACGAATCCGGCCGCCTTGTTGTTCCACTCGGCGTACAGATAGTCGATGGCGTTCTTGAGCGCACCCGACATTGAGTGGTTGTACTCGGGCGTGACGAAGACGAAGCCGTCCAACTCGGCGATCTTCGCGGCCCAGAGCTTGGTGTGTTCGCCGGCATACTGTCCCCGGGCGGCCGGAACTGCCTCGTCGAGGTGCGGGAGGTCGTAGTCGAGCAGGTCGACGAGCTCGTACTCGACGTCCGGGCGCTTCGAGGCGATTTCGTATATCCACTTCGCTATGGCCTCGCCGTTGCGCCCCGGGCGGGTGCTGCCGAGGATGATTCCGATCCTGAGAGACAAAACAGTTCCTTACTTCGAAATGGATTGTTGACGCGTCACCAAGTCTAGCCCGTTGATGACACGTCACTGATTTGTAGACTGGGAGAATGACAAACCACACGGCGCTTACCGGCGAGGAGCTGGAAGCGTGGCGCTCCTTCTACTGGATGCGCCGCGGGCTTGATCGTGCGCTCGACGTCCAGCTGCAGCGGGACTCGCAAATCTCGGCGTCCGAGTACGAGGTGCTTTTGGTGATCAACCAGGCCGAGGGCCGGCGGCTGAGGATTCGCGACATCGCCAGTTCGATCGGTTGGGAGAAGAGCCGGGTGTCTCACCTGGTGGCCCGCATGGAGAAGCGTGAGTTGGTCGGCAGAGCTGCATGCCCGGCCGACGGAAGGGGTTCGTTGATCGCCCTCACTGCCACGGGGCGGCGTGCGGTGATCGGGGCGACGCGGGGCCATGTTGCGGCGCTCCGGGAGTACTTCTTCGACGTCTTGCAGAACGACGATGTGCAGCGCCTCACCCACATTTCACAGAGAGTCGCCAAAGCGATCCGTGGCGATGCCGAGCGCGACCTCGACACCAGCGAAGCTCCCGAGACCTAGTCCCGGTCCGTGGGGGCGGCGGCCGGTGGCGATTCTTGCGCGCCGCGAGCCGCCGCTTCGGCGGCCGTCATCCGGCGAAAGTCTTTGCCTCGGCGCCCCCGGCTGGCTAGGCTCGCCAGAGGCATACTCAACTGGTGCCACCGGATCAGGGAGCAGTACCATGGCGGATTTCGACCAATTTGCGAACCAGGGCGGCGCCGCTGCGGGCGACGACGCGGAGGCGGCTGAGGCTCAACGGGTGGCCGACGACCTGCTCAAGTCGTCCGCGGATGCGGCGCACGCGGCCGACTTCGGAGGGGGTCCGCTCGGGGCTCATCCCGAGCCGGACTCGAGCGACGGGGCCCGCACCGACTGAGCCCAGTGTGGCCGGCTGGCCGCGCGAGCCTTGGTCGCGACCGCACCTGTCACGCCCCACCTGTCACGCCCCACCCGTCACGCTCAGTCCCACGTGCTCGGGGCCGCCTCCCGGGTGCCGGGCAGCGCGACATCCGATGCCCAGCGGGTCACCCAGGCCGGAACGCTCCGGCCTGCCGTGTCGATCCCGGTTGCGGCGCTGATTTCGGCGATCGTGGCGGTTCCGCCGCTCCGCTTCAGGAAGCGGCCGCGCATCACCGCGACGGCATAGATCTCGCCGTCGGCCACGGCGCGCTGCTCGGTGTACACCGCCTTCTCGTCGTAACCGATGATTCGGGTCTCGATGGTGAAGCGCTGCCAGGGTTGCAAGGACTTCCGGAAGCTGATCGTCTCGTTCGCCATGACGGGATAGAACCCCGACTTGGCCATGCGTGACCACACCCCGGACCGCTGCATGAGATCCATGCGGCCGTGGTCCATGATCGACAGGTACACGCCGTTGTTCATGTGGCCGAGCACGTCGAGGTCGGTGGGCCAGACCCGCATGGACAGTCGGCCGACCTCGTGGTGGTCGAGACGCCGCCCGTTGCGACGCAGCCAGACGAGGAACGTTCGAAAAATGAGGTGCACTTGCCCACGGTAGCCCGGTCAGTGCCGTCGGTGGTCCTGAATTGTCATGCGCGGTCCGAATCGCGGCTTCGCGAATCCGCTCGACTCGATCAGACGCATCACCCGCTGACGTTGGCCGTTCCAGGGCTCGAGAAGCTCCAACATCCCGTCGTCGTCAACCGGTTTTCCGATGAGCGCCCAGCCGACGAGCGCCGGCAGGTGGTAGTCCCCGACGCTCACAGAGTCGGGGTCACCGTGCGAGCGCTGACTGGTCTCGGCGGCCGTCCAGACTCCAACGCCCGGTACCGAACGCAGCCGGGCCACGACATCCACTCCCCCGCGCCCTAGGGCGAGGGTGCGCTCGAGCCCGCTCGCGACGGATGCCGCGGCGATGGCAGTGTGCGACCGTCGCGGATCCACTCCCGCGCGGTGCCAGTCCCAGGACGGGATCATCCGCCATGTCGCAGCGGAGGGAGACACCCGCATCCCGATCGGCGCGGGCCCCGGAGCCGGCTCGCCGTGCTTGCGAATGAGGAACGCCCAGGCTCGCCGTGCCTCGATCGTGGTCACCTTCTGTTCGAGGATCGCGGCGATCATCATCTCGAGCACGAGACCCGTTCGCAACAACCGCAGTCCGAGAGTGCGGTGCTGCGCCTGCCGCAGGAAGTCGTTGCTCGACACGTCGAAGTCCGAACCGTCGTCGCCGCTGCCGAGCAATTCGGGCACACTGGCGATCGCCCACTCCGCCCCCGGGCCCCAGGCCGTGGCCGAGATGACGTTGGACCGTTGGCTCAGGTGCAGGGTCGCCGCCCCGAGCGGGGTCGGCATGGTGCGCCAGATCCCGCTGGAATCCCAGACGAGCGTCGGGTCCGCCGAGCCGCGGCTCAGCGGTTTCAGCGTGAGGCGGACATCGAGCGGATGAACCGGGGCGTACGTGCTGCTGAGCGGCGACGCATCCGCCTTCACCGACACCGCGCCCATGCCGTCGAGCATACGTCGCCAGCCTGATCGTCGTCGTCGCCGTCGTTACCCATGGTTTCTCCGGAGGAATTGCGATTGCGGCCCGAGTTGCCCGCCCACCCGGGGCGAATTCGAGCAAATGAGGCAAAACCTCCGGAGAAATGCACGGCGGAGAAGCGCCGGCACGCAACCTAGAATCGACCGGTGGCCGTACCGAAGATTCTGTTGTTCTACCGCTTCACCCCGCTGTCCGATCCGGGCGCGATTCGCCTGTGGCAACGTGACCTGTGCGAGTCGCTCGGCCTCGGCGGCCGCATCATCGTCTCCAAGGACGGGATCAACGGAACGGTCGGCGGCGAGCTTCGGTCGGTGAAGACCTACCTTCGCAAGACTCGTGAATATTCCGCGTTCGCAGACCTCGACGCGAAGTGGAGCGAGGGCGAGGGCAACGACTTCCCGCGGCTGAGCGTGCGCGTGCGCGACGAACTCGTGAGCTTCGGCGCGCCGGGCGAGTTGCGCGTCGACCGGGATGGGGTGGTCGGCGGCGGCACACGGCTCACCCCCGAGCAACTGCACGAACTCGTGGAGCGGGAGGACGTCGTGTTCTTCGATGGGCGGAACTCCTTCGAGGCCGAGATCGGCCACTTCGCCGGCGCCGTGGTTCCCCAGGTCGACAACACCCGCGACTTCGTGGCCGAGCTCGACAGCGGCAAGTACGACCACCTCAAGGACAAGCCGATCGTGACCTACTGCACGGGCGGGATCCGCTGCGAGATCCTGAGTTCGCTCATGATCAACCGCGGCTTCGAGAACGTGTTTCAGCTCGACGGCG
>JAUZFY010000035.1 GCA_030840185.1 Microbacteriaceae bacterium
ACACGCCCTGCCCGGAGTGTCCTATGTCATGCCAGTTCTCAACGAGGGCTCCTACATCGAGACCGCGATTCGCTCGGTCCTGGAGCAGGACTACGCGGGCGAGAAGGAGCTCATTCTCGCGCTCGGCCCCTCGTCCGACGGCACGACAGAGCTCGTGCTGAGCCTGGCGTCGGGCGATCCGAGAATCGTCGCGGTGTTCAATCCGGCCACCGACATCCCGGCGGGCCTCAACATCGCCATTCGTGCCAGCCGGCACCCCATCATCGTTCGAGTCGATGCCCACTCAGAGCTCGATCCGAATTACACCCGACTGGCGATCGACACGCTAACCCGTACCGGGGCAGCCAACGTGGGTGGCGTCATGAGGGCCCGGGGCAAGACGTCGTTCCAGTCTGCTGTGGCGCGCGCATACAACAGCCGTTTCGGTCTCGGCGGCGGCAGCTACCATGGCGGCGCCGAAGAGGGTCCGGCGGAGTCCGCCTATCTCGGGGTCATCCGCCGAGCCGTGCTCGAGGAGGTAAACCTGTTCGACGAGACCGTGCGGCGTGGCGAAGACTGGGAACTCAACCTCCGCATCCGTAACGCCGGCCACTCGGTATGGTTCGATCCGTCACTCGAGGTTACGTACTGGCCGCGAGAAAGCTGGAGCAAACTCGTTCGACAGTTTGCCGCGACCGGAATCTGGCGTGGCGAGCTCGTGCGCCGCTATCCCGGCCGCAACCCGTGGCGCTTCTTCGCACCCCCGCTGTTGGTGGTCACCGTGCTGCTGAGCCTCGTCCTGCTGGTTCTGCAGGCCGCGGGTGTAGTCGCCGGATGGCTCGGGCTGGTGCTCTCCCTGATCTACCTCGGCCCCGTGTCGTACGTGCTGCTCCTCGTGCTCATCTGCTTCTCGAAGGCTGGGGGGCCCGGCTGGTCCGATCGCTGGCGATTCTTCCTCGTGCTGCCGACCATGCACCTCAGCTGGGGAGTGGGCTTCCTGCTCGGGCTGCTACGGGGAGCGCGTGACACTGTTGACACCTCGCGCACGGGGATTTAGCCGCGCGGGAATCCAGCCCGGCCGAGGATTCCCTCGCCGAGTAGTCGAAGCACTACGCGTTCAGGCGGCGGAGTATTTCGGCGTACACTCGCTCGGTGTTTCGGCCGTCTCGATGTGCGAAGTGACGGTCCCGCAACGCGACGGAGTGCTCACGAACCGTGCTTGCCCAGACGGGGTCCGCGTCGTAGCGCACTAACTGCGCAAGGATTGTCCGCCAGTTGCGCACCGCGCGTCCGTCGCTAAATTCTCGATACGGTTCGTACAGGCCGCGAGAGAGCACGTAGGCGTCCTCGTCGGGGGCCAGGAACAGGATCGGGCCGCCCGTGAGGGAATAGTCGAAGGCTATGGACGAGTAGTCGGTGATGAGCAGGTCGACCGCGGGAAGAATCGGCGTGATGTCCGGCCGGCGATCGGCGGTCAGAAGCTGCACCCGGTCTGAGGAGCGGGCAAACGCCGCGTAGCCGCCCAGGCCGAGCGGATGCGGCCTCAGGACGAGGGTCGCGTCTGCGGCACGCAGCCACGCATCGATTTCCGGCCAGTCTTCTGCAACCGGCACGGCGGGATCCCGCTCCCCGTCTCGCCAGGTCGGGGCGTAGAGCAACACGCGCGGGGCGAGGGAGTCGACGCCCTCTCGGAGGAGGTCTCGCGCCCGACCGGCACGGTCTGAGGCGGAATCGCTGCAGAGCACGTCGTCGCGCGGGTCGCCGGTGGCAACGACCCGATCGGCGGGCAGGTTGAATGCCGACCTCAACCGGTCTGCGACGAGTTCGGATGACGCTGGCATGAATGAGATCGCCCGGTACGCGCGACGGTAAAACCGTCGCAGCAGGGCGCGTACCTGTCGCCCAACGACGGGCACGGACACCGCAAGCGTTGCCGGGGAGTCGAGCTGCACAAGCTTGAGTGGCACGCCGTGCCAGAGCTGAACAAGGAAGGAACCCCGGGATCCATACCGGTTCACATCGCCGAACCCGTGCGTGACCACCACGACGCCGGACCGGAGAGTCGCCAAGAGCCCGCGGAAACTGTCTCGCCTCACCGCCGGAATGCCAAGCGCGGATGCCGCGGCGAGATCGACGTCGTTGCGGCACAGCCAGACCAGCGTGAGGGAGGGGTCGGCGGCCGCAGCATGCAGGAACAGAGCGAGCGAACCCTCGCCGAGGCCGGCACCGCTTCCGAAGGCCCAGCGACGGTTCGAGCGCCGAACAACGAGGCTTGCGGCCGCCCCGAGGGCGTAGAGCGGAATCGTCGCGAGTTTCTGGGCATTCCCCTTGGCGAAGCTGAACCCGGGCACGACAGGGAGCCTAACAGGGAACGCGCCAGGGGTACTCCTCCCCGGACGGTCATGTCAGCCCACGAGCAACACCGTCTCGGCAGCGAGGTGACGGACGAAAATCAGCACCTTGAGCGTGGCTCGCCGTGATGGAGAGGCGCTGCCGTCCTACCGTGCCAGGCGGCTAGCGTTCTTGGCTCGGCGCCGCATCGGACTCTGCAATTTGATCGGATTCGGGCGGGTGCCCGGCCGCCCGGCGAACCCGCGGGAGGGAAAGACGGGTCGAACGAACCCCCGTTCGCGACGCGCGAATCACGGACTCGAGATAGGCCGGGAATGATGCCGGGGCCGGACCGAAGGCGTCTCGCGCGCTAGCTACGACCTTGCGGCCGAGCACATGATTGCCCGTGCCGCCGATGACGGCGCCGATTCCGAACGGGATCGCTCGCCCGAGGATGCTGGCACTCTGGGTGGTGGCGAAACGACGGATGAACGCGCGCTTGATCCGATCGCCGATCTGCCCCATCGCCGCTTGCGGCAGGCTTTTCGTCACCAATTCTCCCCAGAACGTTCCCCTGGAGGGACCGACGCCCGCGGCCTGGCTGGCGAGTTGCTTCACCAGGTCGGAGCCCGCCGTTCCGAGCATCATTGCCATCACGAGAGTGCGCGCCCGTTCCGGATCGTCGATGGCGATGCCGTGCACCTCGGTCACCGACTGGGCGAAGAGCGCACTGCCCTCAAGGAATCCGGCGGTCTCGACGCCCGAGAGGGCAAGTGACACGCCAAACCCGACGCCTGGAATCACCGCGCTCGCTCCAACGGCGGCGCCGCCGGTTGTCACGGCCGCGAGATAGCGGCGCTCGAGAATGGCGATGATCTGGGCCGGCGTAGCCGTCGGATGCCGGTGTCGCACGCACCGGAGGAGCGCAAGCACAACCGGGCGCTGCACCGAAAGCAGCCGGTCAACCCCCTTCTCGACCTGCGGGGAGGAGACGTTGAAGCCCTTACCAGGCCGCATGCTCACGGCTTGACCCCATACTCGGCGTTGTATCGGTCGAGAACCTCCTCGATCGAGGCATCCAGTACGAGCGAGCCCTTGTCGAGGTAAAGGCCCCGAGTACAGAACCGTCTGAGATCTTTTTCGCTGTGAGACACGAAAAACAATGTACGCCCGCCCGCCAACAACTCCTCGATTCGGCGGTAGCACTTTTCGCGGAACGCTTTGTCCCCGACAGCGAGCACCTCGTCGACGAGGAGGATCGGTTCCTCAAGCCGGGAGATCACTGCGAAGGCGATTCGCACCTTCATGCCGCTCGACAGATGCTTGTAGGGCGTGTCGAGGAAGTCACCAATTTCGGAGAAGGCGATGATTTCGTCGAACTGGGCGTCGATCTGGGCCTTTTTCATGCCGTGCAGGCCGGCCGTGAGATATACGTTGTCACGCACCGTGAGGTCGTCTACGAATCCGCCAGTGATCTCGATCAGCGGAGCCACACCGGCCGCCACCCGGACGTTGCCCTCGTCGGCGAACACCACCTCGGCCACGAGCTTGAGCAGGGTGGACTTGCCCTGCCCATTTCGGCCGACCACTCCGATAGCTTCGCCAGGCGCCACCGAGAACGAAACGTGGCGGAGCGGCCAAAATTCGCCGGGCCTGCTCCGTCGGTTCGATCCGGCGAAGAGATCCTTGAAGTTGCGGCGGGAGCGCCGGTTGCGTTTGAACCGGATGCCAGCGTCTTTGACCTCGATTACCGGTGAGACGGCGCTCATCAAATCTCCTTGAGGACGGTCGGCACGGTGCGGCGGAACACGAGAATTCCGATGGTGAGGATGATGACAGTGATGATGGCGCTCATCCCGACGTCGAACCAGTTCAATTCCGTGGGGAAGAATGCCGACCGGTAGAGCGAAATAATGCCCGAAAGAGGATTAATTGAGGCGTATGGGCGAAGTTCCTTCGGCACGCCTGACACGCTGTAGACGATGGGGGAGGCGTAGAACAGGAAGCGGAGGCCGAGCTTTACCGCTCGCTCAAGATCGTTGAAGAACACAACGAGCGGTGCGACGATGAGCCCGACGCCGAGCGCGAGCGCCGCCTGAAGCACGATGGCCAGAGGGACAAAGACCACCTGCCAGTGCAGGTGGGCGGGGTCGGGCGTCGCGAGCGAGATGAGCGCGAAGAAAACGATGACGGGGAGACTCACGATGAACTCGATGCCCTTGGACAGCGCGAGCCGCGCGACCCAGATCGTGCGAGGAATCTTGGTCGACCGTACGAGTTTCGCTTCCTTTGTGAAGGCCCGCGTGGCATCGGAAACCACCCCGTTGAACCAGGTCCACGGCAGCAGCGCGGTGAGCAAGAACACGATGTACGGCTGCTCGATTGGTGCGCCACGGTGGAAGATCTTCGTAAAGACGATC
>JAUZFY010000156.1 GCA_030840185.1 Microbacteriaceae bacterium
TGCTCGAGCAACGAGATCTCGGACGGTTGCACCGAATCCTCAACGCTCAGCTGCAGGGTCAGGCGTTTGCCGTCCTTGGTGCGGTATCCGCTCGAGTCCTTGGCTGTCCAGCCCGCGGCATCCAGAAGGCTCGCCGCTTTGCTCGGGTTGTATGCGTACGCGTCGGCCAACGCCTTGTCGTAGTCGACGGTGGTCGGGCTGAGTGAGGCGTTGACCGCTTTGTAGGCGCCGAAGTAGACGCTCTTGAGTCCGGCGGCGATGTCGGCGCCGTACCGGAATGCCTGGCGGACCTTCACGTCGTTGAATGGGGCGCGAGTCGTGTTGAACACGTACTGAACCGGACCGCCGGGTCGCACGTCGTCGATGATCGAGATGTTCTTCGAGGCCTTGGCCACGGCGAAGCTCTCCGGCGGGATGGTCTCGATCACGTCGACCTCGTGCGACTGCAGCGCCCCGAACCGGGTGGACGGCTCGGCGATGAACTTCCAGTCGATGCCACTCGCATAGGCCTTGCCCTGGTGCGTCTCGCTCGCCGGTGCCCAGTTGTACGCGGGGTTGCGGGTGAGGGTGACGTCCTGTTGCTTGTTCCACTTGGTGATGATGAATGGGCCGCTGCCGACCGGTGTGCTGCAGTTCTGGGAGGCGCCGCGGGCCAATGCCTTGGGCGACTGGATGCCGAGGAAGGACTGCGAGAGCACCTGGATGAACGCGGAGTACGGCTTCTTCAGGTGCACCACTGCCGTGTCCGGGCTCGGGATGTCGGTGCCGGCGTAGTCTCCGACGTAGAGGCTGTCCACGCTCGACTGGGTCGCGGGGTTGAGCCAGTACTCGAAGTTCGCCTTGACGGCGGTAGCGTCGAACTTCGTTCCGTCGGTGAAGGTGACGTCGTTCCGCAGGTGGAAGGTGTAGGTGAGTCCGTCCGGGGAGATGTCCCAGGACTTGGCGAGCCACGGTTCGATCGAACCGTCCGTTTTCTGGTGTGTCAGTGAGTCGAGGAAGGCGCGCGCGATCAGCGACTGCGGCTGGTCACCGCCGACCGCTGGGTCGAGGCAGGTCGGCTCACGGTCGGTCGCGAAGTTGATGGTTCCGCCGGAGGTCGGTTTGGACGAGGAGGTTACCGAGCTCGCGGCGTTCGTGCTCGTGCACCCAGCGAGAGCCGTCGCGGCGATGGCCAGTGAAGCGAGAGCGATAAGACGCGTGGAGTGAGCGCGGGACATGAACCTGATCCTTCGTTGGGGGTCTGTTTCGGGGCTGTTCTTTGGAGCCTTGTCGTCGCGTGGCGAGTGCGACGTGTGTAACACCAAAGCAGTGTTCGCGTGGAGGCGCTAGCGGTCGTGTCATCGAGCGTCGCTCGGAGTCATCGAGCGTCACCGTGCGTCATGAAGAGTGTCATAGGAGTTGTGAAGGAAGCAGCAGCATCCGTTCAGCGCGCGGCACATAGGTTGGTTAGGCGGCAGTCGTCGCACGGCACGAGAGAGAGAAGCTCATGGATCTGCAGCTCACGGGCAAGAGGGCCATCGTCACCGGTGGAAGCAAGGGAATCGGACTCGCGGTCGCCAAGGCGCTCATCGCCGAGGGGGCCGCTGTCGCGATCGCCGCTCGCGAGGTGACGGCTCTTCAGGCCGCGGCCGCGAGCATCGGGGCGATTGCGATCGAGGTGGACACCGCAGACGAGGAATCCGTCGATCGGATGGTGGCGACTGCCGTCGAGCGGCTTGGGGGCGTGGACATCCTGGTGAATTCGGCGGCTGAGGCGGCGACACCCGGAAGCACAGGCTTCATGGATCAGAGTGACGAGGAGTTCCGGCGCCAGTTCGAGGTGAAGGTGCTCGGCTATGTGCGTTGTGCGCGTGCGGTCGCTCCGCACCTCATCGAGCAGGGATGGGGACGAATCGTGAATGTCAGCGGGCTCGCCGCGAGGCAGACCGGGTCGACGATTGGTTCGATTCGCAATATTGCGGTCGCGGCGATGACCAAGAACATCGCGGATGAGATCGGGCATCTCGGTGTCAATGTGACGGCGGTGCACCCGGGGCTGACTCGCACCGAACGCACCGTGGGGATGACCGCGACTCTCGCTGCCGACTGGGGTGTGGATGTCGCGGAGGTCGAGCGTCGCCTCGCCGCGAAGGTCAGCATCGGGCGGATCGTGTCGGCCGAGGAGGTGGCGTCCGTGGTCGCGTTTCTCGCGTCGCCGCTCAGTGTGGCGATCAATGGCGATTCGATTCCGGTCGGTGGCGGGGCGTTGGGGTCGATTCACTACTAGAGCGTGTCTCCCATATCGGGTGTTGCCGAGGAATAGGCTCGAGCGCCATGGCGCTGCGACTAGTTCAGGTGAATTTCAAGGCTCGGGATGACTCAGCGCTCGGCCGGTTTTGGGCGGAGGCGCTCGGCTGGGGTGTTTCTAGCGAGGGACCCGGTGTGACCAACATCGAACCCATGGGGTTCGTCTGGCCGGACCCTATCGCCGTGTGCGTCGATTTCGTCTCCGTCCCGGACCCCGAAACGGTGAAGTACCGCGCGCACCTCGATCTCGCCACCACGTCTGTGGCTCATCAGGCGGATTTGGTCGCACGCCTGAAGGAGCTCGGCGCGACATCCGCCGAAGTGGGCCAGGGTGAGGTGCCCTGGACGGTTCTGGCCGACCCGGAGGGCAACGTGTTCTGCGTGCTGGAGCCTCGGCCGATCTACCAGGACACCGGGCCGATCGCAGCGGTGGTGGTCAACTGCGCGAATCCGCGGGCCATGGCCCGGTTCTGGAACGAGGCGATGGACTGGACTCTGCACGAGGTGACCGACGATCATGCGAGGCTGCGCTCGGCCACGGGTGTCGGGCCGTATCTGGAGTTCCTTCGCACGCCCGACGTGGAAACCGTGTGGACTCGTGTCCATCTCGACCTGAGGCCGTACTCCGGTGACGACCAAGCGGCAGAGGTTGCCCGGCTGCGGGCTCTGGGCGCCGCCGACGCCGACATCGGCCAGGGCGATGTGCCGTGGGTGGTTCTGACTGATACAGAAGGCAACGAGTTCTGCGTCCTCACTCCGGGCTGACGCAGAGCATCGGCTCCTACGCGCGCGTCCAGGCGTTGCAGGCTCTGAGGATGTGGGCGGCGCGGTGGGTGATGGTGAGCTTCTCGTAGTGAGTTGCCTGGCCCGCGTCACTGCTTGGCGAGTTTGAAGTGTCGCTCGACGACGTTGCGGCCCGTGTAGGTCTCGTCGTCCGGGTGCCGCCCGACCCTTGCGGGCGCGGCGCGGTGGGCCGCGCGGCGGAGTGCGCGGCGCGGTGGGCGGCGCGGTGGGCGGCGCGGCGGGCGGCGCGGCGGGTGGGGTTGGGTT
>JAUZFY010000176.1 GCA_030840185.1 Microbacteriaceae bacterium
CGCGAGCGGGCAAAGAGGTCCAGGGTGAACGGAACCGCTGTGACGAGTGAGGTCGTCTTGAGCATCGAGATGAATTCGTTGCCGGTCGGCGGGATGATCACGCGCATCGATTGGGGGATCACGATGCGCCACATCATTTGCGGCCAGGTCATGCCTAACGCGACCGCAGCCTCCTCCTGGCCGCGATCCACGGACAGGATGCCGGCGCGCACGATCTCTGCGAGGTACGCGGCCTCGTTGAGCGCGAGGCCGATGACCGCAAGCTGGAACACGTTGAGCACGTCGCCGGTTGGGAGGGTGATCAGGGGCGGGGCGAAGGGCAGACCGATCGAGAGTGTCGGGTAGATCACCGAGAGCAGCCCCCAGAAGACGAGCTGCACGTAGACCGGGGTGCCGCGGAAGATCCACAGGTAGAACCACGAAATGCTCGTGAACACCGGATTGGACGACAGGCGCATAACCGCGAGAAGAAGACCGAGCACCACAGCGATGAGCATCGAATAGATGGTCAGTTGCAGGGTGACAAGAGCCGCCTGCGAGATTCGCTGATCGAAGAGGTACTTGGCGTAGATGTCCCACTGGAAGGGTTGACGCCGGGCCGCATCCCAGAGGAAGGCGGCGAGGTACACGACGATGACGACGGCGATCAGGTTGCGCCAGGGGTGGCGAAGACGCACCGCCTTGATCACCGGCGCCGGGCGAGTGCCGTCCGGCGACGAGGAAGTCCCCGTCGCCGAACGCTCGTGAGTTGAAGCCAAGAGTTAGCCGTTTGCCGCGGCGTTGATCGTGATGGACGTCAGGCCACCGTCCGCAACGCCCCACTTGTCGAGGATCTTCTTGTACGTGCCATCGTCGACGATGGCCTGGTAAGCCTTCTGGAGAGCAGTGCCGAGCTTCGATCCCTTGTCGACTGCGACTCCGTACGGCGCGACCTCGAAGGCTTTGCCCGCGGGCTGCACCTTGCCGCTGGCCTTCGCGATCGCATACTCGGTGATCGGCGAGTCGGCGCTCATCGCGTCGGCCTGGCCGAGGGCCACGGCGTTCGTCGCCTGGTCCTGACCGTCGAACTTGAGGATCTGGATGGCCGGCTTGCCGGCATCCGTGCACGCCTTCGACTTGGCTGGCAGCTCGTCCTGTTCCTCGGTGGTGCCGGTCTCGACGGCGACCTTGAGGCCGCACGCGTTGGCCGGGTCGACGGTCTTGCCCTTCGTCGAGGCCCAGAGGATGCCGGCCGAGTAGTAGTTCACGAAGTCGACCTGCTTTTCCCGGGCGGTGGTGTCGGTAAAGGAAGACAGCCCAACGTCGTACTTCTTGCCCGTGATGTTCGGCAGGATGGTATCGAACCCGGCGATGTTGTACATGGGCTTGACCCCGAGCTTGGCGCTCACTGCGTTGAACAGGTCGATGTCCCAGCCGATCACGCCGCCGTTGGCATCCTTGTACTCGTTCGGCGCGTAGGTCGCGTCGACCCCGACCTGGAGCTTGCCGGACGACTTGATCGACGCGGGCAGCAGCGCCGCGATGGCGCTGTCCTTGCTTCCGGTGGGGGCCGTCGACGAGCCCTGCCCCGCGGGAGCGGAGTTATTGACGCATCCGCTGAGGGCGAGTGCCGCGACGACCGCGAGCACGGGAATCCCGAATCTGATACGCATGGCTGTTCCTAATTTCTCTCAAGGTGTGCAGGGATACGTGCGGTCAAACCGACGACGAAGCTGAGCAAACTGAGAGTATCGAAAGCCGGGTCCAGATGCATAACCACCGCGTGCTGGCGCGGCGCCGAGCGACTTCGAAGCATCGAAAGCGCTGTCATCTGAATTCCCGGTTCGAGTCACCGCAATACACCATCGTGGAGACCGTGTTCGGAGCCTACACCCCGGGGGTCCGCGGGTCAGCGCGGCCGGATATCAGCTCAATCACGAACGAACTCAGTGCAAAACCTTGTCGTAGCAGAGGGCGACCGCCAGCACGGTGTACGGCTCGTACACCGGGATCTGACGGTAACCGATCGCCTCATACAGACCGATCGCCTCCGGTTGGCGGCTGCCGGTCTGCAGTACAAGGCGCGTGATGTTCCGTTCGGAGGCGATGACCTCCAGCTCGCGCATGATGGCTCGAGAAATGCCGCGGCCGCGCGCCTCCGCAGTCACGAACACCTTCTTCACCTCGAGGGCCCCATCGATCGGCCTGAGCGCCGCGTGCCCGACCACCTTGTCGCCGTCGAGCGCGAGAACGGTTGCCACTATGTGCTCCGGACGCACGGCCAACGCGGCAGCAACCGCCGCGCTTCGCTCCGGTGAGAAGCCGTCGGTGGATGACGCATACAGCGCCCCCATCTCCGCGTCCATCTCGACGCGAAGACCGGCCGCGCGCGGATCATCCCACTCGACCCGCTCGAGAGTCACCACCGATTCGGCGACTCGCGATGCGCTACTGCTTGGAGGCAACGCTTGCCGACGCGTTCGACTCGTAGGACGTGTTCGTCGATTCGAAGAAGTTCACGAGCTGGAGCGTGTCGTTGGCGGTCGCCATCCACTTGGCCGGGTTGGAGACGTTGTATTCCGCCTCGAAGCCGAGCTCCTCGAGGCGCCGGTCGGCGAGGTACTTCACGTACTGATTGATGTAGTTGGCGTTAAGCCCGAGGATTCCGCCGGGAAGCAGGTCGCGGTTGTAGGCCTCCTCCATCTCGACGGCGTCGAGAATCATCTGTTTGATCTCGGCGGCAAACTCCTCGGTCTGCAGATCGGGATTCTCCTCGAGCACGGTGAGGATGAGGTTGATTCCGAACTTGAGGTGAAGGCTTTCGTCACGCACCACCCAGTCCATGAGTGAACCGAAGTTGCGCAGCAGGTTGCGCTGCCGGAACGACAGGGCGACCATGAATCCCGAGTAGAACCAGACGCCCTCGAGGATCACGTTGTACGCCACGAGGTTGCGGACGAAGTCCTTCTTGCCCTCCGTCGTGGTGATGTCGAGGGTCTGCTCGGTCATCCGGCGGATGTACTTGAGTTCGAACTCCTCCTTGCGCGCCATCGAGGGGATGTCGACGTGAGAGTTGTAGGCGGCCTCACGGTCGATCGGGAACGTTTCGAGCACGTACTCGAACGACATGCAGTGGTTGGCCTCCTCCCACATCTGCTTGGCGAGGTAGATGCTGCACTCGGCCGCGCTCACGTACGGGTACACGCCGAAGGCAAGCGCCTTATTCACGAGCAGCTCGTTCGGGTTGAAGTAGCTCATCAAGAAGGTGACGGCGTGACGTTCCTCGTCGGTCATCTTCTTGAAGTCCGCGATGTCCTCGCCGAGCTGAATCTCGTTCGGAAACCACGTGTTGGCGACGGCCTGATCGTAAAGATCCATCGCCCACTGGTAGCGAATCGGTTTAAGGAGAAGCCCCTCCTGGAGGCCGGTTCCCAAGATGCCCATCAGAATTCCTGTCTAAATTTTCGTGCCGGGATGACTATCGAGCGGATCGCCGAGCGATCGTCTTCGGTCATTGGCAGCTGTCGCACTGAAGGTCGTCCATCGGATCGACCGGAACGTAGTACTCATCGGGGTTCATCGCTACCTCACTCTCCGCTCTTGGGGGCAAGGCCGCCAAAGCCGAAGCCCTTGCGCGGCGCGGCGACGGGTGCGGCGGCCTCGGCCGACGCCAGCTCCGCGACTCCCGCTGACACGGGTGCGCCGAAGCCCTTGCGGGCGCCAGTGCCGATCTCCTCTGCCTTGTTCACCTTCACCGTCGACTGCTCCGCAGTGTGGCGCGGCTTCATGTGCAGGTAGTACGTGGTCTTGACCCCACGCTCCCAGGCCGCGAAATAGATGTCCATCATGTCGCCGAGGTCACGGGTCTCGAGGTACATGTTGCGGCTAATGGCCTGGTCGATCCATTTCTGGGCGCGAGCGGCGACCTCGAGGAAGGCATACGGCGACAACTGGAAGCTCGTCTTGTATGTCGCCTTGAGCGAGTC
>JAUZFY010000180.1 GCA_030840185.1 Microbacteriaceae bacterium
GCATCTCCATGAGCGTCTTGTCCGCTGGAGGAGCGCGGTAGTCGAGCCTGGTGTTCTCGAGGTTCCGTTCACCATCGGCGAAGACGACGAATCGCACCTTTGACCCGCTCTCGGATGCACGTTCCGATGCCTGGATGACGCTGTCGATGCCTTGATCCTCCGTCGCGCCGCCATAGTTCAGCACGACGATGTCATCGGGCATCCAACCGAACTCGGCTCGCACGACCAGTCGCGGCCGCCCGGGGGACAGGGGCACGCTCGACCAGTTGCGCACCACCTCGATGCGGTCGGAGGGTATGTGGAGCTCCGAGACAAGTTGCTGCTTGACTCGCTCATGAACGACCACGATCGTCGTTGCCGACGATAGGCAATAGCGCTCGATTCGAGTCAGCAGTTGGGTCGCCTCATTGCCGCGTTGCTTGTCTCGCGAACCATCCTGAGCCCCGACGTCCTGCACCCAGATGCAGATGGGGATGTCGAACAGCCGGGCGCGGATCGATGCGATCGCACTCGAGAGCCAGGCGGGGCTGACAAGGATGGTGACGTCCGGCCTGCGCCACCGCGTGAAAAGCAACCCGAGGCCGAAGGTGAGCTCCGTGAAGAACCGATTCGCGCGTCGGGGAGACGGCCGAACGAAGTGGCGGACCCGGGTGATGACCACACCGTTGTGCCGTTCGACGGGGAGCTTTCTCGAGTACCCCTCGTAGACGCGGGACCCGGGATAGTGGGGATAGCCGGTGACGGCGTGGACGGACATGCCGGATTCGGCCAGGCCTTCGCTGAGGGCGGTCGTGTACGCGGCAATGCCGGAGCGTTCCGGAGCGAAGTTCAGCCCGACGATTGTCACTTTTATCGCGCGGTGCTCAGCCAATTCGACTCCCGCGCTCGATCGACTCGGCGTCGACATCGGGAGTCGAATGCAATACGCGAATATGCATGTTGTCAGGCCTGCTTCGGGTACAGGTAAGACCAGGTGCCGTGCTCGGTACGGGGACCGCGATAACCGGAGCACCGGGGGTGCTCCGATCTGAAGACTCTCGTATCGGGGGTACGGGTCGGGTCGTGCGTGTCGGGTAGTTACTCGGAACTGATGCTGGGACATTCCCGAGGACTTCGGTGGGTGGCCGTCATCCGCGGTGACGTCGATCCTATTGCATTCACGTTCTAAGTGGTGCCCCGCATTCGGGGGCGCCGGGTCGCGCAACCGCGCGGTGAACTTCGATGTCGCTGGGACCCGGGTCGATAGACTTGGCACCGTGGAGCCCCGACAGAGCAACCAGGTGAGTTCTCGGGTGTTCACCATTCCCAACATCCTCAGCTTTGTGCGGCTCCTGCTCGTTCCCGTGTTCCTTGTGCTGATCGTGCGGGGCGAAGACGGCTTTGCCCTGTTGGTGCTCGTGATCTCGAGCGCCACTGACTATCTCGACGGCGTTCTTGCGCGTTGGCTCAATCAGGTGTCCCGGCTCGGCCAGCTTCTCGACCCGGCCGCTGACCGCCTTTTCATCTTCACGGCCCTCATCGGGCTCGCCGTTCGCGGGGTGATTCCGTGGTGGCTTGTCGCGATCATCGTCGGTCGCGACGTGATGTTGCTCGTGCTCGGCGTAATCCTCGCCAACCACGGATTCGGGCCGCTTCCCGTGCACCATCTCGGCAAGGTGGCGACGTTCTGCCTCTTCTACGCCCTCCCGATTCTCATGATCGGTCAGGCGTTCCCCAATCTCGCCTTATTCACGGCACCGATTGGCTGGGCGTTTGCCCTATGGGGCGCCTTTTTGTACTGGTGGGCGGGGGTAATCTACTTTTCCGAGACCGCCCGCGTGACGAGAAAGCCACTGCTGGGCGAGGATGTCTCTGAATCAGATACGCTAGGGCGCTAGGGCAAGCACGGGAGGTGCGAGATGGTCGATTCCGACAACGAGAATCACGATGCGGAGCGGCGGTCTCACGAGACCGACACGACGCTGCATCTGACGAGGGAATTTGAAGCGCAGCTTGCCGCGCTTGAGGGCGAAGTGTCCCAAGAGGAGAAAGAGGCCATCGGCGCTCTTCCCTCCGGATCCGCGCTGCTTGTGGTTCGCCGTGGACCCAACGTCGGCGCGCGATTCCTTCTCGATTCCGACGTGACAACTGCCGGGCGTCACCCCGATGCCGACATTTTTCTCGACGACGTGACGGTCTCTCGTCGCCATGCCGAATTTCTTCGACATGGAACGACATTCGAGATTCGCGACCTCGGCAGCCTCAACGGCACGTATTACGACGGTGTGCGAATAGACACAGCTGTTTTGAGCGACGGGACGGAGGTGCAGGTGGGCAAGTTCCGCCTCACCTTCTACGCGTCCAGAGTGGATCTCGCGAACCTGGCGAGTAAGTAGTGGGGAGGGCGTCCTCCCAGGCCAGGGTGCCTGGTGCTGCACCGCTGTTAAGCATCGGCCAGGTTCTCGCCAGACTCACGACGGAGTTTCCCGATTTGACGCCGTCCAAGCTGCGGTTTCTGGAGGAACGGCAGCTTATTTTCCCGGCGCGCACCGAGTCCGGCTATCGCAAATTCTCGCCAAGCGACCTTGACCGCCTTCGCTTCGTACTCACCATGCAGCGGGACCACTACCTTCCGCTCAAGGTCATCCGCGGATACCTGGACGATCTTGACGCCGGGCGACCACCAACCCTCCCGGGCGGCTCGACCTTCCCAGCCCCGTCCATTCTGTCGGCGGAACGCCGGATGCCGCGTGACGAGCTCATCCGTGAGGCCGGAGCGACCTCTCAGCTGCTCAACGACGCGGTCTCGTCGTCGCTCGTTGCCCCGGCCGACCTGTACGGCGAGGACGTGCTTGCCGTTCTCAAGTCCCTGGTGGAGCTGCAGCGCTCCGGAATCGAACCGCGACACCTTCGCGGATTCCGAGCGGCCGCGGAACGGGAGCTCGGTCTCATCGAGAGCGCCCTGATTCCGATCGCGCGCCGAAAAGACGCGTCGAGCCGGGCCAAGGCAAGCGAACTCGCGCGTGAGATCGCCGGTCAGCTCGAGATCGTGCGCTCGAGCCTGATTCGCTCTGCGCTGTCGCGCCTTGACCCGTAAACTGAGTTCTTCAGAAGATTGACCAGCTGGAACAAAATCTCACCGACACGCCGACCGCCAGGGTCGCCAATACGGCCGATTGGGGCGGTCTCCTCGGTAACGTGGGACCACACAGAAGTATCAACCACCCGTTGAGAGTTGGGGTCGGTTGAGACGGGCAAGAATTGGAAGGCAGTCAGATGAGTGAGCTCAGCACCCGTAACGAGGATTCTCGTTACGACCTCGGTTTGCTCTTCACCGACGGTCTTCCCGATTTGGACGACGCCGCCGGGTACCGAGGAGCCATCGCTGCCCGTGCCGCGGGGATCAGCTACCGCCAGCTCGACTATTGGGCCCGCACCGAACTCGTCGAGCCAACGGTGCGCGGGGCGGCCGGATCGGGTTCGCAGCGGCTCTACGGTTTCCGCGACATCCTGGTTCTCAAGCTCGTCAAGCGACTCCTCGACACCGGAATCTCACTGCAGCAGATCCGCACCGCGGTCAACCAGCTCCGCGAGGCAGGGGTCAACGATCTCGCCCAGACGACGCTGATGAGCGACGGGGCGAGCGTCTACCTGTGCACGTCGAACGACGAGGTCATCGATCTCGTCAGTCGCGGCCAGGGCGTCTTCGGCATCGCCGTCGGCAAGGTGCTTCGCGAGGTTGAGACGAGCCTGGTAGAACTGGACTCCGAGCGCCCGGACGTCACCGACGAGCTCGCCGCCCGTCGCGCCAACAGGGCTTCCTGAGCGCTTCGCCCGGCCGTGCTCGACTCGGCTGCGCTCTACTCGGCGGTGCGCTCGACCCGTCGGCTGTGTCCGCCGTTCACGGTGTAGTTCGCCGCCCCTTACGTGCCCCAAGTGGCACCTTCGTACCTTCGGCCAGGCGCTGACGAACCGGAGTTGTCCCCGAGGGTCAGGCCGCGACGGTCGCGAGGAAACGGGAACGGGTTCCCGAAAGGCTCCTACGCGGTGATCGCGTACTCGCCGATCTTCGCCGTGCGCAGTACTCGGTCGAGGAGCAGGTCGAAGTTGTGCGCCATTTCCTGGGCGCTCTCTCCGGGCCAGACGTGAAGCGGCTTGGCGGCCCCCTGCGCCTGCTGAAGCGACGTGCGCTCGGGAAGCTGCGGCGTGAGCACGAGGGGACCGAACATGTCCCGGAGCTCCTTGATGCGGAACTGGTGTTCGAGCGACTGCACCCTCGCCCGGTTCACGATGATTCCGAGCGGCTGAAGGCGGGGGGAGAGTCCGCGTCGGATTTCCTCGATCGCACGAAGCGCGCGGTCGGCCGCGGCAACCGAGAAGAGTCCCGGTTCCGTTACCACCGTCACGCGGTCGCTTGCCGCCCACGCCGTGCGGGTGAGGGCATTGAGGGACGGGGCACAGTCGATGAGAACGAGGTCGTAGTCGGCCTCGACGTTAGCGAGCGCCTCCTCGAGCTTCCAGATGTCGCGAAGGCTCGGATGCGGCCCGTCGAAGTTGATCGCGGACGGGCTGCCGATCATCACGTCGATCTTGCCCTGGCGACCCCTTGTCCACCCGCTCGGTGCGATCGCGGCGCGGACGATCTTTTCCTTGGGGGAGGCCAACACGTCGGCAACGTTCAGGTGGCCGGCGACGTTGATGTCCATGCCGGTTGACACGTCGGATTGTGGGTCAAGATCGACCACGAGTGTCCGAAGCCCCTTGGAGAAGGCCGCCGAAGCGAGCCCGAGCGTCACCGTGGTCTTTCCCACTCCACCCTTGAGGGAGCTGACGCTGAGTACATGCACGAGTGACCACGATACCTTCACTAGTCTTAAAGAACCTAAATCTTGGACGGCTACCCAGCGCATTGACGGGGAATCGCTAGCGACTGCGGCCCTAAGCTTGCCGATGTCGGAAAGGACCAGATGTTCAAAAAGATCCTCGTGGCCAACCGTGGCGAAATCGCCATTCGTGCCTTTCGCGCCGCCTATGAGCTTGGCGCGCAGACCGTAGCCGTGTTCCCGTACGAGGACCGCAACTCGATGCACCGGCTGAAGGCCGACGAGGCATACCAGATCGGCGAGCCGGGTCATCCGGTGCGGGCATACCTCGACGTGTCCGAGATCATCCGGGTTGCGCTCGAGTGCGGCGCCGACGCCATCTACCCCGGATACGGATTCCTCTCCGAGAACCCGGAACTGGCCGAAGCGGCCGCGGCGGCCGGGATCACCTTCATCGGTCCGGGCCAACATGTGCTCGAGATGGCGGGAAACAAGGTCACAGCCAAGGAACACGCCATTTCCGCTGGCGTCCCCGTTCTTGCGTCGACCCCCGCCTCACAGGACCTTGACGAGCTGCTTGCCGGAGCCGCGGCCATCGGATTCCCCATCTTCGCGAAGGCCGTCGCCGGGGGCGGCGGCCGGGGGATGCGCCGGGTCGAGAGAAAAGAAGATCTCCGGGCTGCGCTGGTCGAAGCAATGCGCGAAGCGGACAGCGCGTTCGGGGACCCGACCATGTTTCTGGAGCAGGCTGTCGTCAGGCCACGCCACATCGAGGTGCAGATTCTCGCCGATGGTACCGGCGAGACGGTCCATCTATTCGAACGCGACTGCTCGGTTCAGCGCCGGCACCAGAAGGTTGTCGAGATCGCGCCGGCCCCGAACCTCGACGAGAACGTCCGTCAGGCGATGTACCGGGATGCCATCGCGTTCGCGAAGTCGATCGGCTACGTGAACGCCGGCACCGTCGAGTTTCTGCTCGACACCGCGGGGGAGCGCAAGGGGCAGCACGTCTTCATCGAGATGAACCCCCGCATTCAGGTGGAACACACCGTCACCGAGGAAGTCACCGACATCGACCTCGTGCAGTCGCAGATGCGTATCGCCTTCGGCCAGTCGCTCAAGGAACTCGGGCTGCAGCAGGGCGACATCCACTTGCGCGGCGCCGCGCTGCAGTGCCGGATCACCACGGAGGACCCCACTGCCGGCTTCCGGCCGGACACCGGAAAGATCACTACCTACCGCTCTCCCGGCGGCGGCGGAATTCGCCTGGACGGCGGAACCATCGACCCGGGCACCCAGATCAGCCCACACTTCGATTCGATGCTGGTCAAGATGACCTGCCGCGGTCGCGATTTCGCGGCGGCAGTCGCACGGGC
>JAUZFY010000219.1 GCA_030840185.1 Microbacteriaceae bacterium
AAAACGCAGGACATTCACCACCAAACGGGCAACACCTGTGGAAGTAACGCCGCGAGGTGGTGATTCTCCTGCGTTTTCAGGAAGCATGAGTTGCCCCCCGAGAGATGGTGCGCCTCAGCGGGAGACGGCGGCGGCGACCAGTCCGCCGTCGAGCGCCCGCGCAATGCTCTCCCGCTCGGCCGCATTCGACCGGATCAGGGGAAGCGAACGCTCGATCACCTTGCGAATGCGATCGGCAAGGGCGGGGCTGCTCACGAGGTAGTCCGTGAAGTCCGAGTCGTGCGCGTACACGCCGAGCGGAAGAGTAAGCGACTGGAAGAAGGAAAACAGCGGCCGGAACTGGTGCTCGATGATCAGCGCGTGCCGCTCCGTTCCCCCGGTCGCCGCGAGCAGAATCGGCGTGTCGACGAGGGCGTACTGATCGACGAAATCGAAGAGATGCTTGAACAGTCCGGTGAAGGATGCCCGATACACCGGGGACGCCACGACCAGCAGGTCAGCCGACTCGACTCGCTGCAGTTCCGCCTCGACCAGAGGCGGCAGTTCGCTGCGCACGAGGGTGCCGGCAAATGACGGACCGAGTTCGCTCAGTCGAATGATGTGCGCGTCGACATCGAGCTCCTCCCCGAGAACGCGGATGATCTCCTCCACGAGCGCGGTGGTGCGGGATGGCGCGGTGAGGCTACCGGAGACTCCGACGATCTTGAATGTGGTCACCCCTTGACGGTATAGCGACCGTTTCGACGACACATCTGTGTTGCCTCGTGTGACGCCGTGGCCCGGAGAGCTCGAGCGAATTGCCGAACCGCTGCGCGAGGCGGGATCAGCTCGAGGCAACTCCGAAGAAGTTGTGCAGCCGCGCCATGCCTTCAAGCAGTGCTTCGTCGCTGAGCGCGTAGGTAAACCGAAGATATCCGCTTTTGCCGAAGGCCTCGCCGGGCACGGCGGCCACACCCACGCTCTCGAGCAACAGGTCCGCGAGTTCAAGCGAGGATGTCGGCGTAACTCCGCCCCACGGTCGGCCCAGCACTTCGCGCACATCCGAGTAGACGTAGAAGGCTCCGGCCGGCGTCGGGGTTGTCACGCCCGGAATTCGTCGCAACTGCCCGAGGATGAGGTGGCGGCGACGATCAAAAGCACCGAGCATTCGCTCGACCTCGTCCTGCGGGCCGGTCAGGGCCGCCAGGGCGGCGTGCTGGGCAACGTTCGACACGTTCGAACACAGGTGTGACTGCACGTTGGCCGCTGCCTTCGCCGCGTCGGCGGGTGCAACCAACCACCCCACCCGCCATCCGGTCATCGCGTACGTCTTGGCTACGCCGTTGGCCAGTAGGGTTCGCTCGGCCAGCTCGGGAACCACTTCCACAATGGATGCCGCCCGTACCCCGTCATACGTGAGGTTCTGGTAGATTTCGTCGGCCAGTACCCAGATGCCCTTGCGATAGGCCCATTCGCCGATTTCACGCACCTCGCTCTCGGAATAGACGGCGCCCGTCGGATTCGACGGTGAGACGAACACGAGACCTTTGGTGCGTTCGGTCCACGCGGCCTCGAGCTGTTCGACCGTGACCTTGTAGTCCTGGTCAGCGCCAGCAAACACCGCAACGGCCACTCCGCCCGCGAGGGCAATCGACTCGGGGTACGTGGTCCAGTAGGGCGCCGGCAGCAGCACCTCGTCTCCGCTGTCGATCATGGTCGCAAATGCCTCGTACACGGCTTGCTTGCCGCCGTTCGTAACAATCACCTGAGACGGAGAGACGACGAGACCGGAATCACGAGCGGTCTTGGCTGCGATCGCTTCCCGGAGTTCGAGCAGTCCCGATGAGGCCGAGTAGTGATGATTGCGGGGATCGCGCGCGGCCGCGACAGCCGTCTCCACGATGAAATCCGGCGTGGGGAAATCGGGCTCGCCTGTTCCGAAGGAGATGACGGACCGCCCCTTGGCCGCGAGCGCCTTCGCCTTCGCCTCGACCTTGATAGTCGCTGATTCGCTGATTCCGGCAACGCGGCGTGAAATGTGGATCATGATTTCTTTCTGTTGAGAGTTGGAGCAGACGCTGGGAACGCGGAGGCTAGGCAGTCACGACGTTGGCCAGCTCACGAGATTCGAAGAGTCGCCGAAGTTGCGACTCGAGCAGCACGCCCTCCAGGCGACGGCCGTACGCGGTATTCCCACCGACGTGGGGGGTGACAACAACGCCGGGCATCTGACGGAGCGGATGCTTGTGCGGGAGCGGCTCGGGATCGATTACGTCCAGGGCGGCACGCAGCCGCCCGCTCGAGGTCTCGGCGGCAAGCGCGTCCGTGTCAACGATTGCTCCCCGGGCGACGTTCACGAGCAAGCTTCCCGTTTTCATGAGGGAGAGCATTTCGGCATTGAACAGTCCAGCGGTGTCGGGGGTCAGCGGCAGCATCAGCACGACGACATCCGCGTCCGGCACCAACTCGGGCAGCTCGTTCACACCGTGCACCGGCCGGCCGCCGCGCACTGCCGCCCGCGCAGTGCGGGCGACCACGGTGCATTCCGCGTCGAAGCCGGAAACAACGCGTTCGAATTGTTGCCCGATACCGCCATAGCCGACGAGAAGCAACCGGCGCCCGTTGAGACCTGGCGAAAGGTGATCCCTCTCCCATGCGCCCTCGCCGGTGCGATGCGCGTGCCACCCGAGGTCCCTTTGCTGCATGAGGATGAGTCCGAGTGCCAGTTCGGCCACGCCGCTGTCACGCACGCCGGCGGCGTTGCACAGCACCACACCCTCTTCGATCAACCCGTTCACGTGGTCAACACCAGCGGAGAGCAGCTGCACAAGGCTCAGCGACGGCGTGGACCGAAGCACTGCGCGCGTGGCATCACCGAACCGGTGAGGCAACGGCGGTACGAATACCTCTACACGGTCGAGAGTGTCCCGATCGGGAACGTGCGCGGCGTCGAAGTACACAACTTCGCGGCCATGTTCTTCTGCCAAGGCTTCCAACGCGGGCTGGTTGGGGAGTCGGCCCTCTTCAGAAAGCAGGATGACGCGGCGGGTGCCCGTGCTCATGAAAGTCCCTCATCTAGTTGTCGATTTCGTCGGCGAACGGTCCGAGTCGGGGCCCGATTGCTTGGGGGAAGTACTCTCGCTCAGTTCCACGTCGAAGTTCTCGGCCGTCAGCCGAATGTGGTGGCGGGCCGCCTTCTCCGCCCCGTCGCTGTCGCCAACCGAAATCGCCTCCACGATCGCGAGGTGCTCGGATACGGATTGCTCGCCCCTGCCCGGTCGTCGCGCGGAGACCGCATTGCCGAGCCTCATCTGATCCTGCAGGCTCTCACCGGCTCGCCGGATGCGGTCGTTGCCCGACAGCGCCCATAGCGTCTGGTGAAAGTGAAGGTCTTCGGTGCGATAGCCGTCGATGTCACCCTTGTCCAGGCATGCCTGCTGCCGTTCGCAACTGCGCCGCAGCACCGCAGCGATCCTTGACCGCTGCGCGGACTGCGCAGCGCGGCGAACGGCGACGCCATCGAGCCCCTCCCTCATGTCATAGATGTCACGCATGTCCTGGCGACTCAGGGTCGGCACGAAAAAACCACGATTCAGCCGTGATTC
>JAUZFY010000229.1 GCA_030840185.1 Microbacteriaceae bacterium
TCGGTCACCCGCGTTGACGACGGTCGCGACGCCGCCCTGCCAACCGATTCCGGTGAGCGCGCTATCCCCGGCGCCCGCTTGAACGCGGATGGCATCGCTCTCGCCGTTTTGCAGCGGGGAGTCGAGCTTGTTCCCCATCGCCCCAGAAAGGAAGTCAACCGCACGAGTGGTGTTGTTCTCAAAATACGGGTTGTAGAAGACGTTCTTCGACCCGGAAACGACGGCAGCGATCCCGGAGTTTGACTGGCCGATCATCGAATAGAACGCGTTGGCGTTACTGTTCGCAGAGAGGTGCAACCCGTCGCCGCACCATTGGATGTCGAGCGTGTAAAAGGCGTTCTGGTTGGTCTGCGACGCGAGGTCGAGGCCGAGGCTGCAACCGCGGATCATGAGGTCGTAGAAGCTGCCCTCGTTGACCAGGTTCGTGCGAACACAGACCGCGAAGTTGCCGACCTTCACGCTGCGGACGAGCGCGTTCACGACCGTGACCGTGGTGCTTCCCCAGACGATGCCGACGCTTGTTCCCGTGCCCGGGCCGATCAAGGTGAAATCTGAAAGACCGCCGGAGTTCACTTCGGTGTCGACAATGGTGATCGCCGAGCCGGCTGTGAGCGTGGAGCGGATAACAGTCCCGTTAAAGTTTTCGTTGAGCAACCATCCGGCGGTGCCGAAGCTGGAGAATCGGTCACGCCAATCCTGCTGACCCACCCCAGCGAGGTGCTGACCCTTGCTCAAGGTGAGAGCGGTGATCTTATACACACCGGCCGGGAGCAGCAGGACCCTCCCCGGGTTCGCGTCGATGATCGCCTGAATCGCAACGGTGGAGTCTCTGGCCCCGGTCTTGTCGATGCCGGCACCGACGAGCATCACGGGAAGGAGCGCACGCCAGCGATTGCCACCACCGGTCGGCGTTACTGCTGCGCTCCCGCTAGGGCCGAGTTCGAGCCCGGAGCGTGCTTGCTTGTTTGTTGCGAGCGGCGAGGCCAGGTCGCCCACCTTCAGCTGGTACTGAGAGGCGCTGGCCGGCACCTCGGAGACTCGGACCACGAAACGACACGATTGACCGTATTCGCTGTGATTCACGATTTTCCCGTCGCCCAGCACTTGAGACTGGATGGTCTTTCCGCTTTCATCCTTCACCTGAAGAGTCTCACCAGCCAGAGGGCCGATATCGTCTTGCGCGCCACCGTCGCACGCAGACCCCACCCGCGGGCGGTCATTGTTGTTGGGCTCGACGTAAATCGGCACATCGATCCGCACTCGCAGCGTGAAAGACTCCGGTGACGATACGCATCCGGACATCGAAAACGCCAGTGCGGCTACAGCGAGCCCGCCGATCAGCGGAAGCGTTTTCACGCTCGCAAGTTACTGCCGGTTACCCGATATTGAAAGCCCCTCGACAACACGTTCGGAACCGGATCCGCGGTCGCCGGTTCACGGTCACTCTGAACCGATCTTCATCGTTCTTCTGGCCGGAGTCCGATCGGCGTACTGTCGTTTTCCATGGCGCAGGAGTTGGAATCCCGGCTGTGGGACGTCGTCGTCATCGGCGCCGGCCCGGCCGGTTCCTCCGCGGCGCGCGCCGCAGCCGAACGGGGCGCCTCGGTTCTGTTGGTCGATCGGGCCCGATTTCCGCGCTATAAGACTTGCGGGGGCGGCCTCATCGGTCTGTCGATCGACCAGATCCCGCCCCCCGTGCTTGACACCGTCGAGCAGCAGGTGCTTGCGGCGCGGTTCTCCCTGCGCGGCCGGGTTCCCGTCACCGACCGTTCCCGCACGCCATTTCTCGTCCTCGTGCAGCGCGAGCGGTTCGACGCAGCCCTCGTCGCCGCGGCCGTGGAGGCCGGGGTCGCCTTTCGAAGCGGCGTCGCGGTGCGCGGCATCGCTGAGGACGAAATCTCGGGCGTCACTGTCACGACGGATTCCGGGCTGCTGCACGCTCGAGTCGTGGTCGGTGCGGACGGAACGAGCGGACGAACCGGCAGATATGTCGGGGTGCTCAACCGCGGCACAGACCTTGCCCTCGAACTCGAGATTCGCCGCACCCCGGAAACCGACCGCTTCGACGGCAGCGTCTACCTCGACTGGGGCAGCGCGCCGGGAAGCTACGGCTGGGTGTTTCCGAAGCGCGACGTGCTCACGGTCGGGGTGATCGAGGCGCGCGGTCGACCGGACTCCACCCGGCAGTACCTGGACTCTTGGGTCGCGCGGCTCGGTCTGTCCGGGCACGAGGTTGAGCGCTCCTCCGGCCACCTCACGCAGTGGCGGGAGCCCGATTCGCCGCTTCGCCGCGGCTCGGTTGTCGTCGCCGGTGACGCGGCCGGGCTCCTCGACCCGTGGACCCGGGAGGGCATCTCTTTCGCGCTTCGCTCGGGAACCTGGGCCGGTCGGGCCGCGGCCGAATCGGCCGGCGGGGGAGAGGGAGCGCTCGACCGCTACACCGACCGGGTGCTGAATGAACTCGAACCGGACATCCGCGCAGGCGAGCGGATGCTGCGGCTGTTCGAGCGTCGCCCCGGTCTCGTTCACGCCTTTCTCGGGTATTCCGGAATCGGCCGACGGCTCTTCCTCGATGTCTGCCGCGGCCGAAAGTCCATAGGCGGCATCCTTGCCGGTCGGGCGGCTCGCACGGCGCTGTTCCTCGCGCGCCAGTGACACGGCGGCCGGTGGGACTATGGTCACGATGACGCTCATCGAGGCGGCGGCGCTTCTCGGGGTCGCGGAGGACGCGAGCCGCGCCGACATTGAAGCCGCGTTCAAGCGCCTGGCCCGGTTGTCGCATCCGGACCGATTCGCCGGCGCGTCGGCGGCCCGGTCCGCCGCAGCCGCCGAGGAATTCATTCGCATCACGGAGGCCCGGGACATGTTGGTCGGCGCCGTGACCGCACCGCAACGGACGCTATCGGGCGCCGTTTCGTTCGACCGGCCGATGGGCCAGGCGCAGCCAA
>JAUZFY010000052.1 GCA_030840185.1 Microbacteriaceae bacterium
ACACGAGGTTTTTGGCATTTGACATTGTGCACGCTGTTGAGTTCTCAAGGATCGGACGCTCCCGACATCCACCAAAACGGCTTCAACCCGGGGCCATACCCAAAAAATATATCCTGCTAAATCACCCACGCTTCCGCGCAGAGCAACCTCACTAACTTACCATTTTTGTCTCGCTTGTCAAACCGGCCGGAGGGGCTGTTTGGCCCGCATCCCACCGTCTCGACTTGCGTTCGAAACTGGTTCTCATCCATGGATCTGAAGACAGTTTCGATAAAGAAGAACTGCTGTTTGACCAGAATTCAGTACCTCGTGAGGCCGGTAAGCACTGCGGCTTTTTCCGAACCTTTGGGGTGACAAGAAAGAAGATTACGTGTCTTCGACGGGGGCGTCAAATCGGGGGTGTTTCGGGCGTGTCGCGCCGATTGGCCCCCGGATTTTCGGCGCTTCCCGGTCGGCAGCCGCTTCCTCGGAGTGCCTACTCGACGAAGACACCGGCAAGAGTTTTCTTGCCCCGCCGCAGCACGGCCATGCCCCCCGGCAGCGTGTTTCCGGTGAGCGCCGCGCTGGCGTCGGTCACCTTCTCGTTGTTCAGATAGACACCACCTTGATCGAGAGCGCGCCGGGACTCGCCGAGGCTCGCGGTGAGACCGGTATCAACGAGCAGTTGGATGACTGTGGTCTCGGCTCGGGTGGTCGTGTTGGGTAGCTCCCGAAGCGCGGCCTCGAGAGTGTCGGCGTCCAGCCCGGCGAGATCGCCCTGGCCGAAGAGCGCGGCCGCGGCGTCGATGGCGGCCCGAGTGGCATCGGCGCCGTGCACGAGGGTCGTGACTTCGAGCGCGAGGGCACGTTGCGCCTCTCGCCGGAACGGCTCGGATGCCACCGCCTCAGCGAGTCGGTCGATCTCCGCTCGGTCGAGGAAGGTGAAAATCTTGAGCCGCTGAATCACGTCAGCGTCGTCGGTATTGAGCCAGAACTGGTAGAAGGCGTACGGGCTCGTAAGCGCCGGATCCAACCAGACCGCGTTGCCCTCGCTCTTTCCGAACTTCGTTCCGTCCGAATTCGTGATGAGCGGGGTCCCGATCGCGTGCGCCGTTGCCCCCTCCGCCTTGCGGATGAGATCGGTTCCGCTTGTCAGGTTTCCCCACTGGTCGCTGCCCCCGGTTTGAAGCACACAGTCGTAGCTCCGGTACAGCTCGAGGAAGTCCATTCCCTGCAGGATCTGGTAGCTGAACTCGGTGTAGCTGATGCCGGCCTCGCTGTTCAGCCTCGCGCTCACGGCATCCTTTTTGAGCATCGTGCCCACCCGGAAGAACTTGCCGATGTCCCTGAGGAAGTCGATCGCGCTGAGTGGTGCCGTCCAGTCCAGGTTGTTAACAAGCCTCGCGGCGTTGTCACCCTCGAAGCTCAGGAACTTGGAGACCTGGGCCTCGAGGTATCCGACCCACTCCCGCACGGTGTCTGGCGATTGCAGCGTGCGCTCCGCCGTCGGCCGGGGATCCCCGATGAGACCGGTTGACCCGCCGACGAGGCCGAGTGGCCGATGTCCGGCCAACTGGAATCGCCTCATCAGCAGGAGCTGAACGAGATTGCCCAGATGCAGGCTCGGCGCAGTCGGGTCGAATCCGCAGTAGTAGGTCACGGGCGGACCCGACAGAATCGCCTTGAGTTCGGCCTCGTCCGTCGAGACGTGCACCAGGCCGCGCCACACTATTTCGTCCCAGACGTTGTCAAACGACTCGTCGTTGCGTTGGGTGGACAGGGCTTCCGTTGCTGGCACCGGCCCAGAATAGCAGCGCGCCCGCGACGGGCCGGATGTGCCGCCGTGGCGACCGCGACAACGGACCAACCCTGCAGCATTGATTTGTCTGTGATCAATGACATAGGGTTGATGTTGCGCTCGTCAACCCGTGGCGGCTGACGGAAGGAACCGATGTTCGTCATCACCGCGGACCAGATAAACAGCAGACACACACCGGATGTCGTGGACGCGACCATTCGCGGGCTCTCCGCCGTGATCGGTTCCGGTCTGGAGCTGCCGATCGATCGCACGGCCGGCGACGAGATCCAAATGCTCGTCGAGGGAGCCGATCACGCCCTCGCCGCCATCCTGTTTCTCTGCCGGGACGGCCGGTGGAGCGTCGGGTGCGGACTCGGAACGGTGAACACACCGCTCCCCGCCAACGCACGGGAGGCCAGCGGCGATGCCTTCGTCTCCGCGCGGGACGCCGTGACCGCGGCAAAGAAACGCGAGACCAGATTCGCGCTGCGGGCCGTCGCCGAACCGAACGAGGCCGCAGACACCGAGGCGCTCATCGATCTCCTGTTGCAGATCCGAGGGCGACGGAGCGCGGAGGGCTGGGCGGTCTTCGACCTCCTCGCCGCTGGCCTGACGCAGATCGAGTCGGCGAAGCGGCTCGGAATCACCCCTCAAGCCGCAAGCAAGCGCGCGAGAACCGCGGCGATCCGGGCGGAATTCGCGGCCATTCCGACGCTGGAACGTAGGCTCGCCTCGGCGAACGAATCCGCAGAGGGAAGGACCGACTCGTGATTGTGCAGATTGTCACGTGGATCCTGGTTCTCCTCGTGCTGGCGACGGCGCTCTCGCTCTCGATTGCCGCCCTGAGATTTCACCGGCCCCAATTCGCCCTCCTCGCGCTGATACCGGTGATCCTCGGTCTCGCCGGAATCGCGTTCGGAGTCACCATCCCGGCCCCAACACGCTCCGTCGCCGTCATCGCCGCCATTCTGGTCGGGCTCCTCGGAGTCGTCGGGGGCAACCCGATCACTGCGACCGTTCTTGCCTTCGCGGGCCGAGGAAACGGGGCATCCACCGTCGTCGGCGGAAAACACGGCGGCATCATCGTGGAAGATGGCGACCCGGGGACGCCTCCTGCGGAGGTGCTTCGCGGCGGCACGATCATCGGCTATCTCGAGCGACTTGGCCTCATCGCGGCGATCGTGCTCGGCAGGCTGGAAATCGTCGCCGTTCTCATCGCAGTCAAGGGACTCGGGCGTTTCTCCGAACTGGATAGCCCCCAGGTTCGCGAGCGATTCATTATCGGCACCCTGATCAGCCTGGTCTGGGCAGGCGCGTGCGCCCTCCTCATAGTTCTCTGAGCGCGCGCCTTGGCGTTTTGTCAATCGACGCGGGTCCCGCACTTGCCTGCGGTCAGGCTCGCTTAGTGAGCGAACGCGCCTTGTACGGTGAGACCGTTGGATCGCCCGGAAGCCAGAAACGCCACGGGTAATCCCCGGTTCCGCCGGCCCCGGACACCCCGGTTCGCGGGCCGGTCTCGAATTGGGGCGCCCGATCCGGAATGACGAGGTCGAACGGCGGAAGGGTCAGGTCGGCTCCCCCATCGGCGAGGGCTATGCCGAGTGCGACGACGAGTCGAGCCGGACCGCGGGCAAGGTCGGCGTCCGACTTGGATTTGGTTCGGCGTGAGCGGGCGAGCTCGACTCCCTCGACGATCTGCCCGCCGCGCAAGAGAACTGCCGAAGCGATGCCACCGGGAGAGCAGGTGATGTTGGCGCACACGTGCATGCCGTAGGTGAAGTACGTGTACAGGTGACCCGGCTCGCCGTACATGACAGTGTTGCGCCGACCGGGCCCCCGATACGCGTGGGAACCCGGGTCGAACTCGCCGAGATAGGCCTCCACCTCGGTCAGCCGAACCGCCACGGTGCCCTCCGCGGTGGTGTGCCTGAGGACGGCCCCGAGCAGGAATGGCGCGACTTCGAGGGCTGGGCGAAACAGGCGTGCCCGGTCGAACATTCCGCGCGCCGCCTAGAAGAGGCTGGCGCCGCTTGAGATGAATATCACGATGGCCACCACGAGCAGCACGGCGGCGACACCGTAGATGCTCCACATCACGATCTTCTGCGTGCGGTTCTGTTCAGGCTTTTCGGGGCGGTTGTCTTTGTTCAGGGTCATCCCCAGGCCTCCTTGAGGTCTCGGACCCGCTTGGTGAGGGCGAGCAGTTGTTCGGCGACCCGCGCCGGTGCCGTGCCGCCGGCGCCTGTTCTGCTCGCGATCGACCCGGCGACGCTCAGCACGCTACGCACGTCGGGCCTCAGGTGCGGCGAAATGGCAGCGTATTCGTCGTCCGACGGCTCGTGAAGCTCGAGTCCGCGCTGCTCGCAATAGCTCACCAGGGCGCCGCTGATCTCGTGCGCCTCCCGGAAGGGAACGTGTTGGGTGACAAGCCACTCGGCGACGTCAGTCGCAAGCGAGAACCCCTGGGGCGCCAGTTCGGCGAGCCGTTCGGTGTGGAAGGTGAGCGTTGCGACCATTCCGGTGAAGGCCGGTAGCACCAGTTCGAGGGTCCGTACCGAATCGAAAATTGGCTCCTTGTCCTCCTGCAGGTCCCGGTTGTAGGCGAGTGGGAGGCCCTTGAGGGTCGCCAGCAGCCCCGACAGGTTGCCGATCAGACGCCCGGCCTTGCCTCTGGCGAGTTCGGCGATGTCGGGGTTCTTCTTCTGCGGCATGATCGACGAACCGGTGGAAAATGAGTCGTGGAGGGTGACGAAACCGAACTCGCGAGTGTTCCAGAGAATGATCTCCTCGGCGAAGCGCGACAGGTTGATTCCGATCAGCGCCGTGATGAAGGAGAACTCCGCTACCACGTCCCGGCTCGCCGTCGCGTCGATCGAGTTCTCGGTCGGTCCGGTTAGTCCGAGTTCGCTTGCGACGAGTCCGACGTCCAGTCCGAGGG
>JAUZFY010000252.1 GCA_030840185.1 Microbacteriaceae bacterium
GCATCCCGAGTCCGTGAACCGACGACCAAGCGAGCAGCTCGGCCCCCACCCGCCGATCGGCAGGCAGCACTCCCGCGTCGCACAACTGGTCGAGCACGTCGCCGAGAATTTGGAACGGGGTGCGCCCATCCGCTCCGGCCTTGGCGCTCGAGTGGGCATTGGCAAGGTCGTCCGGCACGGAAAATGCGGCCCTGAACAGCCCGGGCTCGTCTCGGGCGAAGGCGAGGTAGCCCGTGCCCACCCCGCGAAGGGAGTTGCGGGCATCGCTTGCCGCGTCCCCGGTCGGCTCGAACTCGGCGATGGCCGCGACCATTCGGTCGGCCGCAATCCCTTGCGCCACTGCGGAAACGGCGAGAAGGAGCTCCCGACGATCGGCGAAATGGCGATAGGCCGCGTTGGGGGACACCCCTGCTCGCCGCGTGGCCTCCCGAAGCACTACCGCATCGGTGCCCCCGATGCGTGCCATCTCGACCCCGACGGCGACGAGGGTTTCCCTCAGTTCGCCGTGTCGATAGGTGGTGCGATGGGCTTCGCTCATGTCGCTGCGCTCCCCGGCATTGCAATGGACCTCTGGACGCGGGCCCGGATTCGTGTCATTGTGGACAGTGTACACATGCTCAATTATGAGACCCAAACCGCGAGACTAACGACGAAACCAGGGAGACCCATGTTCACCACTGCGGGAGCATTCAGCGGCTTTTCGATCCACGACGCCGATGCCGCGAAAGCGTTTTACGCCGACAAGCTCGGACTGCGAGTCGAGACCAACGGCATGGGATTTCTCGAACTGCATCTGGACAACGGAGCGATGATCCTCGCATATGTGAAGCCGGACCACGAGCCGGCGACGTTCACCATCCTCAACTTCCCGGTCGACGACGTCGAGGCCGCGGTCGACGATCTCAATGCTCGAGGGGTGGAGACCGCAATCTATGGGGTCGAACCGCCATTCGACGCGAAGGGGATAGCGCACAGTGACGGCAACGGCCCGGACATCGCATGGTTCCGGGACCCGTCCGGGAACGTGCTCTCCGTGCTGGCGAATGCCTAGCTTTCCTCCTGTTTGTTGCGGCCCGCAAGCCCAGGCCGTGGATTTATGGGAATTCCGTTCACGGGAATAGGTTGAATTCGACAAGCCGGCTCTTCCACGTGGTCGGTGGGAGAGGAATTGACCATGCGCCGGATGCCCCGAATGGGATCGAGGAAGCTTCCCTCCGACCGACAGGTTGAGAGCTTGGTTCCGGCGCGAATGGACCGATTGCCGTGGACCAAATTCCATTGGTCCGTCGTGGTCGGCCTCGGCGTCGCCTGGATTCTCGATGGCCTGGAAATTCAGATCGTCGCCTCGGCCGGATTTCAGAAATCCCTCGACCTGAGCTCATCGCAGGTCGGCCTCGTCGCATCGGTGTACCTCATTGGCGAGGTGGTGGGTGCGATAGTGTTCGGTCGCCTTTCCGACAAGCTCGGCCGGCGAAAGCTCTTCATCATCACCCTCATCGTCTACCTCGCCGGCAGCGCGGTTGCCGGACTCTCGTTCAGCCTGTGGTTCCTGCTGATCTTCCGCTTCGTGGCCGGACTCGGCATCGGGGGCGAATACGCCGCGATCAACTCCGCAATCGACGAACTCATTCCGTCCAAGTACCGCGGCCGAATCGACATTGCCATCAACGGCACCTATTGGGGAGGCGCGGCGCTCGGTGCCGCGGCCAACGTGTTCCTGCTGAACGAGAACCTGTTCGGTGCGAACGTGGGATGGCGCATCGCGTTCTTCATCGGACCGGTGCTCGGCCTCGGAATCATCTACCTGCGCCGACACATCCCGGAGAGCCCGCGTTGGCTCATGACCCACGGGAGGGAAGAGGAAGCGGAGAAGACGGTGGACGGCATCGAGAGGCGGGTCGAGGAGGACGGTGTCCAGCTTGAGAAGGTCGATCCGGCCAAGGCCATCACCGTGACGCCGAGCGGCAGCCTCCCGTTCCTCACGATCGGGCGAGTGTTCCTTCGCAAGTATCCCAAGCGGGCTTTCGTGACTCTCACCATGTTCGTGACGCAGTCGTTCCTGTACAACGCCATCTTCTTCACCTACGCCCTCGTACTGCAGAACTTCTACCACACCGGCTCGAGCGTCACCCAGTTCTACTTCTTCCCCTTCGCGATCGGCAATCTCATCGGGCCGCTCGTGCTCGGCCACCTGTTCGATGTGTGGGGCCGCCGAAAGATGATCTTCCTCACCTACGGTCTCTCTGGCGCCGTGTTGGCAGTTTCGGCCGTGTTCTTCAGCATCGGCGCCCTCGACGCGACGACCCAGACCATATTCTGGTGCGTCTCCTTCTTCTTTGCCTCGGCCGGAGCATCTTCGGCGTATCTCACCGCCAGCGAAGTCTTCCCGCTCGAACTGCGCAGTCAGGCCATCTCCTACTTTTTCGCAATCGGGCAGATCGCCGGTTCGGTCGCTCCGCTGCTCTACGGCAGCCTCGTCGGGGAGGGGACGAATCGCGGCCCCCTCACCATCGGCTACTTCATCGGGGCCGGCATCATGATCTTCGGCGGAATCGTCGCCCTCATCTTCGGGGTGGATGCCGAGCGCAAGTCGCTCGAGGAGATTGCTGAACCGCTCTCGGCTGTTGGAGCGGAGGACGGGAGCACGCCAAAGAGTTGAACGCGGGGCGGGGCGGTCCGCCTTCTTCGTAGAATGGGGTGACCGCAGTCGAACCATCAGGAGGATCCGGCGTGAAAATCATCGCGTTTGTCGTTGCATTGGCGCTTTTCGTAGGTGGGATCCTGCTCATGGGCTACGCGTTCGAGCCGGGCGCGGGTGAGGCCATCACGTTCTTCGGCGGCATCCTGTGCATCGCACTGTCCCTCGCGATTCCGTTCACGATTCTCAAGCGACTCGAGCGCTAGGCAACGCGAATGCCCGACGACTTCGGCATCGGCGCGCAAGTTTCGGTACGCGACGCGTCGTCAGTCGATGCCTCTCCCTGGCCGGGAGAACCGACCGGAATCATCGTGCGAAGCGGCGGTTCTGCCCTCGCCGGCGTGTGGGGCCGTGGTGGTGGTTCCCGAATGTGGTGGATCGACTTCGACGAACCGCAGATCAACGCCGAGGGCGACGGCCCGTTCGCAACCGCGCAGGTGAACGAGAAGTATCTCGAGCTCGCTCCGCCGATGGAGTCGCTGCCGTGAGTTTCGGGCAGTACGGTGACGACGTGCTTGCTGGAGACTGGCGCGGAGCCCGAAAGAAGGTCATTCGGGAGGTTGCCGCCGACCGGGACCTCGTGATCGAGTGGGCAGACTCCGGCTTCTGCGGTGCGGTGCTTCGGGTAGAGGGGAAACTCGTGCACCTCGAGGACTATGCGGGCGGGGTTCGCATGTTTCCGCTCGGACCCGGGTTCATGCTCGAGGGTGAGCCTGTGGTTCTGACCGCGCCGGCTCCGGCCAAGCGTGGCGCCGCTCGAACGGCATCCGGCTCTTTCGTGGCGCCCGAGCAAGCGGCTCGCGTCGCCTTGCCGAGCCGCATTTTCGTCGAGGGTCGGCACGACGCCGAGCTCGTCGAAAAGGTGTGGGGTGCAGACCTTCGCGTCGAAGGCGTCGTGGTCGAGTATCTGGAGGGTGTTGACGACCTCGACTCCATCATCCGCACCTTCGCCCCGGGTCCCGGGCGGCGGGTCGGCGTGCTGGTCGACCACCTGATTCCTGGCTCGAAGGAGAGCAGGATCGCGGATGCCGTGTCGCGTGGCCCGTTCGGCTCGCACGTGCTCGTCGTCGGCCACCCGTTCGTGGACGTCTGGCAGGCGGTCAAGCCTGCGCGGCTCGGGCTGCGGCAGTGGCCCGAAATTCCCCGATCTGTCGAGTGGAAGCACGGCATCTGCCAGGCGCGTGGCTGGCCGCACGAAGATCAGGCCGACATTGCTCGCGCCTGGCAACGCATCCTCGGGCAGGTCCGCACCTTCGCGGACCTCGAGCCGGTCGTGCTCGGGCGGGTCGAACAGCTCATCGACTTCGTGACCGCGCCCGACTAGGCCCAGCCGCCAATTGTCCGGCTGACTGGGCCCAGCCACCGATGTTTTTCCCGCCGGCTAGGCCCGGACGCTTCGGCGTCAAGCGGGCGTTTCAGCCTCCGTTCGACAGCCCGGCGATCAGGTTGATCGTGGCCGCAAGAATGACCGACCCGAATACGAACGACAGAAGCGAGTGCCGCAGCGCCGTCGCCCTGATTGCGTGGTTGGTGATGTTGGTGTCCGACACCTGGTACGTCATTCCGAGGGTGAACGACAGGTATGCGAAGTCGGTGTACCGGGGTGGCGTTTGCTGATTGAAGTCGATCCCATCGTCAGCCGTGTAGTACTGGCTCGCGTAGCGAAGGGTGTACAGGGTGTGGAGCAGAATCCAGGACAGGGCGACGCTCACGAGGGCGAGCGCCGCAAGGATGCCCTTCGCGGCCCCGGTCGACTGGGCGGCATGCACGAGCACGAAGCCGACTGAGAAGAGGCTGGCGACGCTCAGCAGCACCACGAGAAGATCGGCTGTGCCGCGCGCAGGTTCCTCCCGGCTCGCGTTAGCCCGCGTCTGAGTCGCATCGAGCCGTCCAATCTTCAGCCAGACCCACGAGGAGTAGAGCAGCGCCGAGAAACACCACCCCACAGTGGGGGCATAAACCCACTCGCCGAGGCTTCCGGTGATGAGTGCGGCGACGACGCCGACTACGAGCATGATGATGAGACGGATGGTGGCATGACGTTGGCGCATTAGCCGATTGA
>JAUZFY010000258.1 GCA_030840185.1 Microbacteriaceae bacterium
GCGTGGAAACCGGAGCTCGTTCCGCTGCCCGGCAGCGAGAAATCTTCCGCTGACATCATCGCCCCGGCGACGCGAGCGCTCGAACCCGACCGGGAAATCGAGGCGACCGTGGTGTTGCGCCGCCGGCACCCGGCCGTCGATCCACCCGAGCGGCTCGACTCGGCACAGTTCGCGGAGCGGATGGGGGCCGATCCGCGGGATGTCGAACTCGCGACCTCGACGCTCACCGGAATCGGACTCCGGGTGATTGCGACGGACCAGCGGTCGCGACGCATCCGGGTTGCTGGCACGCCCGAGATGATGTCGCGAGCGTTCGGGGCGCATCTGCAGGCGGTCACCAGCCGCGCGCTCGACGGATCGAAGGTCGACCACCGCAACCGTGCCGGAACGCTGATGATCCCGGTCGCCCTTGACGGGGTGGTGATTGCGGTGCTGGGTCTCGACGACCGTCCCCAGGCGAAGACCGAGTTTCGAATCGCGGAGGCGCGCTCCGTGGCGGTGAGCTACACCCCGCTCGACCTGGCGCAGATTTACCGGTTTCCTCCGCAATACGACGGCTCGGGGCAGACGATAGCCATCATCGAGCTCGGCGGCGGATTCGCCCAGTCCGAACTCGACACCTACTTCGGCGGGCTCGGCATCACTGGCCCGACGGTCACCGCGGTGGGCGTCGACGGGGCAACCAATGTGCCAGGCGGGGATCCGAATGGCGCGGACGGCGAGGTGCTGCTCGACATCGAGGTGGCCGGTGCACTGAGTCCCGGCGCCGCCATCGTGGTGTATTTCGCGCCGAACACCGACGACGGCTTCGTCGACGCGGTGAGTGACGCGATCCACGCGGCCGTCACACCCACCTCGATCTCGATCAGCTGGGGGCAGAACGAAGACGCCTGGACCGAGCAGGCGCGCACCGCGCTCGACGAGGCCTTCATCGACGCCGCGACGCTCGGAGTCACCGTGACCGTGGCCGCCGGCGACAACGGAAGTTCGGATGGCGCGGCCGATGGACGCGACCACGCAGACTTCCCGGCATCCAGCCCGCACGTTCTCGCCTGCGGCGGAACGACGCTGCGGGCGACGGGCAGCGACGTGAGATCCGAGACCGTGTGGAACAACGGATCGGGTGGCGGCGCGACCGGCGGCGGAGTCAGCAGCGTGTTCGACCTCCCCGACTGGCAAGCCACGGCGGGAGTTCCGAAGTCGCCACGCGGCAGCGGTGGGCGAGGGGTGCCGGATGTCTCGGCCGTTGCCGATCCGACGACCGGCTACGAGGTGCTGGTGAACGGGGAGCGGAAGATTTTTGGCGGAACGAGCGCCGTGGCACCGCTCTGGGCCGCGCTCATCGCGAGGCTCGCCCAAGCGTCGGGCGGCCGGCTCGGGCTCATGCATCCGACGCTCTACGGGACCGGAACGGCGACGGCGGCGCGGGAGGGGTTCAGAGACATCACCCTTGGCAACAACGGCGGCTTCGCTGCGAAGGCCGGCTGGGATGCCTGCACCGGTCTCGGCGTGCCAGAGGGAACGGGACTTCTCACGCTGTTCACCTAAAAAACCGGGATGGGGGTCTAGCCCAAAATCGAGACTTGTGTACGCTGTCCACATGTCTTTCATCGAGGCCGCTGGACTGACCAAGACCTACACCCCGAAGGGCTCCAAGCCCGTTCACGCGCTGGACGGGCTCGATCTTGCCGTGCCCCAGGGGACGGTGACGGCGCTGCTCGGGCCGAACGGGGCAGGAAAGACGACGACGGTCAAGGTGCTCACGACGCTGATCAAGCCCGACTCCGGTTCGGCACGGATCGGCGGTATAGACGTGTTGGCCCACCCGCAACAGATACGCCCCATCATCGGCGTGTCCGGGCAGTACGCGGCGGTCGACGAATATCTCACCGGTTTTGAGAACCTCGACATGGTCGGCCGGCTGTACCACCTGGGCGCGAAGCAGTCCCGGATCCGCGCTCAGGAACTCATCACCCTGTTCGACCTCGAGGAGGCGAAGAACCGTCCGGTGAAGGGATTCTCGGGCGGAATGCGGCGACGGATCGACCTCGCCGGGGCACTCGTCACCCGGCCGCAGGTGCTGTTCCTCGACGAACCAACCACGGGCCTTGATCCGCGCTCGCGACTCGGCATGTGGGACGTCATCAACTCGCTCGTCGGGCAGGGAACGACAGTGCTGCTCACGACCCAATACCTCGAGGAGGCGGACCAGCTGGCGGACAGCGTCTCCGTGATCGACGATGGAAAGGTCATCGCCGAGGGCACCTCCGACGAGCTCAAGGCATCGATCGGCGGCCAACGGATCGAGATCACCCTCGTCGACCCGGGGGACAGCAGCGCGGCAGTTGAGGTACTCCGCCGCTTCGGGAACTCGGAACCGTCCGTCGGCGGCGAGGGACGCGAGCTCACCGTAGACGCGGCGCACGCCCCAGAGGCGCTACAGCACGTTCTCGCCGAACTCGGCGTCCGCGGCATCCGCCTGTTCGACGCGGGAATGCGGCGACCGACCCTCGACGACGTGTTCCTTCGACTAACCGGACACGTGGCCACCGAAGACGATGCGCCGGCACTTCAGATGCAGGGAAGGCACTGATGACAACGACAACGACGTCGACGACGACAGCGGCGACAACGACGAGAGCGGCGGCCTCCCCGATCGCCGACTGGTTCTCCGACGGATGGATCACGACCCGACGCAACCTCATCAAGATCAAGCGCGTGCCGGACATCCTCGTCTTCACGACCCT
>JAUZFY010000276.1 GCA_030840185.1 Microbacteriaceae bacterium
AACGCGAAATCTTCCTCGGACGCGAATGCGTCGCGGGAGACGACGGCCGCCTTACGTGGCTTGTCCTCGCCACCGGCTGCAAGACGGTTCACCAAGACACAGCTCAGGCAGATTCGATGTTTCCAGCCGACCTGAAGGCCTTCCTCCGGCAGCGGGTGCGCTGGAGCCGCAACTCGTACCGCTGCTACCTCACGGCGGTATCGCAGGGCTGGTTGTGGCGGCAGCCATTCATCACGCAGGTCACGGTCATGCAAATTCTGCTCACCCCCGTGTCGATGGGAGCCGCGATCTGGTACGGCGCCGGCTGGATCCGGGAAGGAGGCTGGATCGCCGCCTCGATCGTCTTCGGCTGGGCCATCATCGGCCGCGGCATCCGGGGCACCTCGCACCTGATGGAAAACCCGCGCGAGGTAGCGATCGCTCCGCTCACCGCGTTCATGATCGCGCTCATCGCACTGCCAATCAAGCTCTGGGCCGCGCTGACCATGAACAGGCAAGGCTGGCTCACGCGCCACGAGGGCGAGCGAGTGCAGGGACAGCAGGAGATTCGAGGCAAGGAGGTGTTGCTAAATGGCAGTCAGAGCTGAACTCACGCCAAAGCGACTGATCTTCGCCCTGTTGTTGCTGGCGATCCTTCCTGCGCTGCTGGCCTTCACTGCGGTGATGTACAGCAGCCCCGCGCCTCCACCTGGCCCGCCCGTATACAACCCGCTGCCACTGCCCAAAGATGGAATTCTTGTCGCCCTTCAGGCTAGGGAATTACAGCGAAGCCGGCGGATAGCGGCCGAGGCTCCACTGTTGAGCGCCCCGCAGCTCATTCCGGCAACCTTTCCCGAGCCCGTCCCGACCATCGCGCTGCCACCGCGGACTATGCCATACACGCTGGGCGAGGTGCAGACTCTGCTGCCCACGGCGTTCGAGAAGGTGGACAGCGGGCTCCTGCTTCGGGCGAGCATCGAAATATCTGACGGCGCCACCCTGATGATCGACGGCGCGATCACGCCGAATCTCCGCCTGATCAGCTCGTCCGACGGATTCGCGACCATCATCGCGCAAGGTGGCACCCTCGATGTCCGCGGCTCGGCTCTCTCGCCGGTGACCATTTCGTCGTGGGATCCAACGACCGACGCCGTGGACAAGAAAGCAGCCGACGGGCGAGCGTTTCTACTCACCCTGGGCGGACGCATAAACATCGCCCACGCGGATGTCGGTCATCTCGGTTTTGGCACCGGTACGAGCTCCGGGCTGGCCTGGCGCGGAGCGGATCGCGTTGCTGGCCAGCCTCGAGACCCCGCGGTCGGAGACGTAACCGACTCGGTCCTGCACGACAACTGGTTCGGCGCATACACCTTCGAGGCTCAGGGCATGCGCTGGATTGGCAATACGTTCGCCCGGAACGCGGCCTACGGCTTCGATCCTCACGACCTCAGCAACGATTTCGTTGTTGAAGACAATGTCGCGCACGGCAACGGCAGACACGGGTTCATCTTCTCCCGCGGCTGCGACCGCAATGTGCTCCGCGGAAACGTCTCTTACGACAACCGCGGTCATGGCTTCATGATCGACGACGGGCGCACCGAAGACTCCGCCTCAGCCAAGGCGTCTCGCTTGCCCTCCAACGACAGCCGCCTGATTGGCAATCATGCCTACGACAACGACGGAAGCGGGATTGAGATCGAGGGTGGCGTCGGCACCATTGTGAGGAACAACATTCTCGAGCGCAATCACGTCGGAGTGCGAATCAAGAACGACGCCTCGGTTGTTGTGAAGCACAACCGCATCGCCGACAACGCCCTCGCCGGCGTCGATGTGCTGACCGGCGCGAATCGCGTTTCAATAGCAAAGAACACCGTGTCGGGCGGGTGGGCCAGCATCGCGCTCGGCGATAGGCATGCAGCCCAAATGACGAACAATGACCTTCGTGATGCCTCGACGCCGCTGGCAATCGCCGGCAAGGCCGTGCGCGAGGACGATCTTGCAACGACGGTTGGACGGGTGTTCCGCTGGAATCCCCTGCTCGTATTGTGGGCGACAATTCTTGGGGTGCCGACGCTGTTCGGCGTGCACCAACTCGCCCGATACCTCGGGCGTCGTCGTCGGCGCCGTCCACGGAACCGGCGACGGATGTCGATCGGGTAGTCGGGTCAGCCTGGTCGCAACTCATCCCCATCGTTGGTCAGGAGGCAGCAGAGTTCCAACCGGTATCGTGATGGTTATGCCGAATCTGCTCCACTTGGACTCCTCCGCCGATGGTCAAAACTCACGTTCGAGGGCGCTCACCCGTACGTTCGCGGATGGGTGGCGAAGGCACGGAGAAGCCTTCGGTGTCACGTATCGCGACCTCCACAGTCACCCGATCCCGCACCTTCCCGATTCCTCACTTCACTGGCCGGCTCGACTGCGCCATCAAGGCGCAACACCGCCGGCCGATGCCGAGGCGCTCCAGGCCGAACTCATCGCCGAGCTTCTCGTTGCCGACGTGCTGCTTGTCGGCTCGCCAATGTACAACTACTCGTTGCCAT
>JAUZFY010000278.1 GCA_030840185.1 Microbacteriaceae bacterium
CACGCGAAATAAAACTGAAATATGAACGACACATAAGCTAGCTAGCTTTTGCTTCTCGACCCGAATCAAAGGAGTTTCGATCATGACAGATGCAAACGTTCCTCCCGTTTCAGCGCCAAAGGCCCATCGACTCCAAGGTGGAGTGCTCACAATCCCCAACGCAATCGCACTGTCGGCCGCTGCCATGGCTCCAGTGCTTGCCATCGTCCTCAACGCGCCGGCCGCCGCACCCGTTGCCGGTGCAGCCTTGCCGCTGTCTTTTCTGATCGCCTTCATCGCTGCCGCGCTCGTCGGCAACACCGTGGTGCAGTTCTCGCGACAGTTGCCCTCGGCCGGATCGTTTTATACCTTCAATTCGAAGGGCCTTGGTCCACTGGCTGGGTTCTTTACCGGATGGCTCTTCTGGATCGGGTACGCCGTGCTTGCGCCCGGACTCTTCACGGCATTCGGTGCATTCGTCCACGACTACGTGCTCTCGACCTTCGGGGCCGACATCCAGTGGTGGCTGTTCAGTCTGGCCGCGCTGGCGATCATCCTCGGCCTTTCGCTGCGCAGCATCCGGGCTTCGGTCAACCTCGACCTCGCCCTGCTGGTGATCGAGGTCGTCGTCTTTCTCATTCTCGGCATTCTGGCGATCTCCACCGCGGGCAGCGGCAACACCGGCGCGGTCTTCCTCGTGTCGTCCTCGCCCACCGGATTCAGCGGCGTCGGCCTCGGGGTGGTATTCGGTCTTCTGTCGTTCATCGGATTTGACGCTGCGGCGACCCTGGGAGAAGAGACCCGCAACCCCAAGCGCAGCATCCCGCTGGCGATCATCGGGGCACTCGGCGCCGTCGGCGTGTTCTACGTGCTCATGATGTATGCCCTCACGGCCGGCTACCGGTTGAACGACCCGTCCCAGCTGAGTGCATTCACCAAGGATGCCAATCCCTTTGTAACCCTCGGCCAACACGTCGCGCCGTGGCTGCTTCAGCCCATCGAACTCGCCGCCATTGCCGGAATCTTCAGCTGCTTCCTCGCCATTCACAACACCACCGTGCGTGTGATGTTCTCGATGGGGCGCGACCGTGTGCTTCCCGCGTCCCTCGGACGGGTGCATGCCCGCTGGTTCTCACCTCACCGCGCGATCGCCGTGCAGACCATCTTCACGGTCGTCGTCGGCATCTCGGTCGGGCTGTGGCTCGGACCGGGCGCCACCGGTGCGTACGCCTTCACCGGGTCGATCGGGACCGTCGCAATCGTGATTGTCTACATCCTCAGCAACATCGCCCTGATCAAGTTCTTCTGGCGCCGCTCGGATCGCAAGGTACTGGCGCACATCATCGTCCCGATTCTCGGCATCATCGGTCTGGCATACCCCCTGTGGGCGGTCAGCAACCCAGCGCAGGCTGCCCCCTACAACCTGGTCCCGATCGTTGTGCTGGTGTGGATCATCGCCGGCATCGTGCTGTACCTCTATTACCGCGCGAAGTCCCCGCAGAAAATTGCCGCCCTCGGCGCCTTCATCGCTGAGGATGACGCCCCGCTGGGTGAGCAGCACGAAAATCTGCTCACCGCGCGAGCGTCTTCGGTGCAACATCCGACGATCGCTGAGGAAGCGGCGACGCATGCGGACACCACGAAGGACTGACGTTGATCAACATCGAAGGCAAGGACGTATTCACCGAGCTCGAAGAGCTTGTCGACCCCGCGCATACGGCGCTGATCGTGGTCGACATGCAGCGGGACTTCATTGAGCCTGACGGAGCGTTCGGCGAACTCGGGATTGATCTGTCGATGTATGAAAAGTCGAGGCCGCGGTTGGCAGCATTGCTCGCCGCGGCCCGTCTCAACGGGACGCTCGTGGTGCACCTCCAGAACACGACGCTTCCCAAGCGAATGAGCGATTCGCCGGTGCAGATCCGCTTCAATTTTCGGATGCACGAGGAGGCCCGCCGCGAGGGACCGCCGCTGCGGTACACGATCCCCGGTACGCGGGGGCACGAGTTCACCGACGACTTCGCCCCGCTCCCGGACGAACTCGTCGTGCGCAAGTATCGTTCGAGCGGGTTCTGGGGTACCAACCTCGACATGCTTCTTCGCAGCAATGGCATCAATACAGTCGTGGTGGGGGGATGCACCACGGAAGGCTGCATCGAGTCCACGGCGCGGGATGCGATGTTCAACGACTATTACGTCGTGATCCCCGAAGACTGCGTCGCCAGCGACGACAGGGCACAGCATGACGCCTCGATGTTGCTCATGCGTCACAGGTTCGACATAGCCGCGGGCGATGAGATTGGGCGGGTATGGGAGAACCACAGCACGATGAGCAGGAGTGGGGAGCGCGCGTGAAGAAGCTCGAGGGGCGGACTGCCGTGATCACCGGCGCAGCGTCGGGAATCGGTAAAGGAATAGCAATAGCGTTTGCCCGCGAGGGCGCCGCCATCGTCGTCGCGGACAGGGTGAACGAAGCCCAGGCCGCTGAAGTGCTTGCCGGCATCCGGCAGAACGACGTCGAAGCATTGTTCGTGCACACTGATGTCAGCGACGAGGAAAGCGTGCGCTCGATGGCCGCCCAGGCGCTCGATCGCTTCGGCAAGGTCGACATCCTGGTCAACAACGCCGGCATCTTCACCGAATCGCTCATCGAGAATATGGCGATCGACGACTGGGATCGGGTCGTCAATACCAATCTGCGAGGAACTTTCCTGTGCACTCGGGCCCTGATAGGGCAGATGCTCGAGCGTGGCGACGGGCGGATCATCAACATCGCCTCGCAGCTCGGCCAGATCGGCGGGGGAGCGGCCGGTCATTACTCGGCGAGCAAGGCCGGAGTCATCGGGCTCACCAAGTCGCTGGCTCGCGAAGTGTCGACGCGTGGCGTGTTGGTCAACGCGATCGCGCCTGGTCCGATCCAGACCCCGCTGCTCGACAGCGAGACCGAAGAGTGGCGCAGCGGAAAACTCGCAGAGCTTCCCATCGGTCGATTCGGGACGGTGGACGAGGTGACTCCGACCGCCGTTCTCCTGGCCTCCGCGGGTGGCTCATACTACGTCGGGCAGACTCTCGGCCCCAATGGCGGAGATGTGATGCTGTGACGCTTGTCGTGGCCAAACCGGGCTTGAAAGTTGATGAGGGACTAATGATTGTGGGAAATGAAATGGTGCGCACTGCGGCACTGGCACGGCGACGATCGAACCTGGAAACGGCGGGCCTCGAATCGTGAAACCGCTTCAGGATGTCCGGATCATCTCTCTGGAGCAGTACGGGGCCGGACCGTTCGGCAGCCTGCAACTCGCCGATCTGGGCGCGGATGTGATCAAGATCGAGGACCCCTCCAGCGGGGGCGACATAGGACGGTACGTCGTTCCCATGCAGGACGGAGAAGACAGCCTCTTCTTCGAGACCTTCAATCGCAACAAGCGCAGCATCAACCTCGACATAACTACGCCAGCCGGGCGAGCCGTGTTCGAGGACCTCGTGAAGGTCAGCGACATCGTCTATTCCAACCTTCGTGGTGACGTGCCCGCCAAGCTCGGCATTCGGTACGAGGACCTGAAGCATCTCAATCCTGCGATCGTGTGCTGTTCGCTCAGCGGCTTCGGGATGACCGGACCTCGCAGCGCGGAGCCCGGCTACGACTACGTTCTGCAGGGCATGGCCGGATGGATGGACCTTACCGGGGAACCCGACGGCCCCCCGACCAAATCGGGGTTGTCGGTCGTGGACTATTCGGGAGGACTCGTCGCCGCGATCTCTATCCTCGCCGCGCTGCACGCCGCGAGGCGTGATGGTGTCGGGGCGGACTGCGACATCAGCCTGTTCGACACGGCCATCTCCATGCTCACCTATCCGGCCGCGTGGGCGCTAAACAGCGATTTTATCCCGTCGCGAACGCATCATTCCGCGCATCCGTCACTCGTTCCGTTCCAGGCGTTTCCGACGGCGGACGGATGGTTGGTCGTCGCCTGTCCGAAAGAGAAGTTCTGGAAACGGCT
>JAUZFY010000300.1 GCA_030840185.1 Microbacteriaceae bacterium
TCCGTGGGCAGGCCGCTCCGAACCGATCGGGGCTGCCGAACTGGCGACCGGATCGCTGGTGCTTCGGGAGCCGGCATCCGGCACACGACAGGTTCTCGATCTCGCGCTTCTCGCCCACGGTCTGAAGGTCCGGCCGGCGATGGAACTCGGATCGACCACCGCAATTAAGCATGCCCTCGCCGGCGGGCAGAATGCGTCGTTGCTCAGCCGCCTGAGCGTCACGGATGACCTCGCGAGCGGCACCCTCGTGTCTCTCGCCACCCCTGGGCTCGACCTCACGCGGGTGTTTCGCGCAATTTGGCTCGGCGCCAAGGTGCCATCGGGGGCGGCAGGCGCGCTGCTCGCGATCAGCCTGCGTGCGTCGGTCCCGTCGTCGGGGACTGGCAGCTGAAGTACCCGCTGACTCCGTGCCCGCTGACCCTTGCCCCGCTGATGATGCGTGCCCGGTGATGATGCGTGCCCCAAAACGCAGGAGATTCACCACCAAAAGAGCGCATTTTGCCGATTGGTGCCAGTTGCGTGGTGAATCTCCTGCGTTTTCGGTGTACGTCGGGGGTGACGACACGTGGGCCTCAGGATCGTCGCGAAACCGCGGCGGAGCCCGTACGCTCGAAGCAATGAGTACCGCGATTCCCACCCCATACGAAGATCTGCTTCGCGACACCCTCGAGAACGGTGCCGTGAAGTCCGACCGAACGGGCACCGGCACTCGAAGCGTGTTCGGAAGGCAACTGCGATTCGACCTGAGCGAGGGGTTCCCGCTCATCACGACGAAGCGAGTTCACTTCCGCTCGATAGCGTACGAGTTGCTCTGGTTTTTGCGCGGCGACGGAAACGTGCGCTGGTTGCAGGAGCACGGCGTGACCATCTGGGACGAGTGGGCGGACCAGAACGGTGACCTCGGTCCGGTATACGGCGTGCAGTGGCGGTCCTGGCCTGCGCCATCCGGAGCGCACATCGACCAGATCACGGACGTCATCGAAACGATCAAGTCGAACCCGGATTCGCGGCGGATGATCGTGTCGGCCTGGAACGTCGCCGACATACCCGACATGGCCCTCGCGCCGTGTCACCTGCTGTTTCAGTTCTACGTCGCGGACGGCAAGCTCTCCTGCCAGCTCTACCAGCGCAGCGGCGACCTGTTCCTTGGCGTGCCGTTCAACATTGCAAGCTACGCGCTGCTCACCCACATGATTGCCGCGCAGACCGGCCTCGAGGTGGGCGAGTTCATTTGGACCGGCGGCGACTGCCACATCTACGACAACCACGTCGAGCAGGTCACCGAGCAGCTGACTCGCGCACCGTTCCCGGCGCCGAAACTGCGTCTCGCGCACCGCGACAGCATCTCCGACTACGTTTTCGACGACTTCGAGGTGGTCGACTACCAGCACCACCCGGCGATCAAGGCACCCGTCGCCGTCTAGCTGGCGCCGTCTAGGTGAGATGGTCGAATTGGCCGCTCACCCACGCCATGTAACGGTCGGCCGACCGCCGGATGACGGCGCGGGCATCCGTCTCGATCACGTTGCCGAAATTGCCGTAGATCCGATCGAATTCGCGGTCGATCACGGCCGTCGCGACCCGGTCGACCACGGCGGCCGACATCGGGATCGCGTTCGGGTAGCTGCGCATGAAGGTCACCCAGACGCCGGACGGGCCGGGAAACAGCGTGTCGCCGGCGAGCAACACACCGCGCCGGTCGGCTGCACCGTGCACGTAGGCGACCGCGCTGCCGGGGAAGTGCCCGCCAATGGTGCGAAGGGTGATTCCGGGCAACACCTCCAGTTCGCCGCTCCAGGACTGAATCGCCGGATCCTCTCGCCGCACCCAGGATCGGTCGGCCTCGGCGACGAGCACTGTCGCCCCGCCGAGCGCGCGTGACCAGGACACTTGCGCGCCGAACATGTGTGGATGACTCGCCGCGATGACGGCTGCGCCACCGAGTTCGCGCACCCGCTCGACCCCGGCGTCATCGATGAAGCCCGGCGGATCCCAAAGCAGGTTGCCTTCGGGCGTCTGAGCGAGCACGGCGGTCTGCCCGATGCCGACGGATGGTTGCGTGGTGATGCTGGTCAGCCCCGGTTCCATCGGCTCGATCCGCAGTCGGAAGCCGTCGTCGCGCAACTGCTCGAGACTGTGCCAGGCCTGACCGGACCTCGGCACGTACTGCCGTTCGTCTTCGCAAATGGCGCACGAATCGGGAGGCAGTTGCGTTTCGGGATACTCGACTGCGCACGCGGCGCAGATCCACAACGGCATGGGCTCTCCCTTCGCGGAAATAGACGCGGCGGCGTCAAGCGTAGCCATCGACCATCGTCGTCAGGAGCTCCGCCGTCAAGTAGTTTTGACTGGTGAGCGAAAAGGGCACCACTCTGGACCGAATGTACGACGACCTGCGCGGAAAGGGCCTCTCGCTCGATCTGACACGCGGGAAGCCTTCCCCCGAGCAGCTTGACCTGTCGGATGACCTGCTTTCGCTGCCGGGCGGGGCGGACTTCCGGGACGCAAAGGGCACCGACCTGAGAAACTACGGCGGTCCCGACGGTCTCCTCGAGCTTCGCGAAATCTTCGGCGAGTTGCTCTCGATCCCGGCCGAACAGCTTCTCGCGGCAGGCAACGCGAGCCTGACTCTCATGCACGACACCATCGTCAGCGCGCTGCTTCACGGCGTGCCCGGCGGCTCCGGCCCGTGGCGCGACGTTCCGAACCTCGCCTTCATCTGCCCCGTACCGGGATACGACCGACACTTCAGCATTTGCGAGGCGCTCGGCATCCGCATGATTCCCGTGCCTTTCGCGAACGAGCGGCCCGACCTCGAGACCATCGCTCGTCTCGTCGCGAGCGACCCGGGCATCCGCGGCATGTGGGCTGTTCCCATGTACGCCAACCCGACGGGCGTCGTCTACACCGCCGCGGAGGCTGAGGCCCTCGTCGGAATGCCGACCGCGGCGCCGGACTTCCGCCTGTTCTGGGACAACGCGTACGCGGTGCACCACATCACTGACGACGAGCCCGCCGCACTCGACGTGCTCGCCATGGCCGACTCGGCAGGAAACGCGAATCGCCCACTGGTGTTCGCGTCGACCTCCAAAATCACTTACCCGGGCGCCGGAGTGGCGTTCTTCGGCGCCTCGCCAGAGAACATCGCCTGGCACCGGCGTCACGCCTCTGTGCAGAGCATCGGGCCGGACAAGATCAATCAGCTGCGACACGTGCGCCTGTTGCGGGACGCCGAAGGTGTGCGCGCCCACATGCGCGCCCATCGCGCCATCGTGAAGCCACGGTTTGAAGCCGTGCTGCGAATCCTGGAGCAGCGGCTCTCCGGAGTCGCGGCGTGGACCATGCCGACCGGTGGCTACTTCGTGAGCTTGACCGTGCCGAACGGGGTCGCCTCTCGCGCTGTGGCGCTCGCCGGCGAGATAGGCGTAGCCGTCACTCCGGCCGGCGCGAGCTTCCCGTACGGAGACGACCCGGACGACTCGAACATCCGCATTGCGCCCACTTTCCCGTCGCTTCGAGACCTCGAGACGGCAATCGACGCGCTGTGCACGTGCGTTCTCGTTGCCGCCGAGCGAGTGGCCGCGGAACGAGCGAAATAGTCGGTCAGCGCAGCGCGTCGTAGCGGGCGAGCGCGTCCGCATCCCGCGAATAGGTCGCGGAACTGCGCGCGGTGTCGAGAGCCTCAACGGGGTCCGCTTGCGCCTCCGCGACGGTGAGCAGACGCTTGGCCTCGGCCAGGCGCGTGCGGGCCTCGGCGCCGATGCCGCCGCGGTTGCCGCTGATGAACTCCTCGGTCGCCGTGATCTGGCTGTGCGCGCTGACCAGAACGCCGGCGAGGGCTGCTCTCGCGTGTTCGGCACGCTGGGCCTGATTGCGTGCCTTCGCGAGCGCCGAGTCGAGTGCCGCGATCCCGGACTGTAGCCGGGCGATGGATGCCGCGGGGTCCGCCTTGTCGAGGTGACTGATCTCCGACTCCATGGTGGTGATGGCGTCGGCGATTCTGCCGCCGGAGTCCGGGTCCGGGGCGGCGTCACGGGCCGCACGGGCCTCGGCGACGTCGGCCTCTGTTCGGGCCGCAAGCTCGTTCAGCCGCGCGGAGTCCCGTGTGAGCGATTCGGCGAGCGACTCGACAGCGTCGATCAGTGCGGCCGCCTCCTGGGCGCCCGTGCGGGCGTCCCTGGCCAGGTCGGCCGCTCCCGTCGCCCCCGGATCAGCGAGCAGCCGTTCCGCTGCTCCCGCTTTCTCGCCGGCCGCTCTCAATTGAGCGCGTGCTTCCTCCACGTTCTCCCGCACGCCGTCGATGACCGCGGGCGAGTAGTTGCGGGAGAGCGCGGCGAGGGTCGCGTCGGCGCCCGGCACCCGCATCGATGTGGAAACGATGAGCAAGCCAACCGCCTTCAACTCGGATGGCGCGTTGCTCTCGTCACGTCGAAGCGCATCGAACGTCCCAGATTCGCGGGTCAGGGCTTCCTGCGCCGTTTCGCACAGCCGCAGGATTTTTTGGTTCCACTCCCGTTGTTTCGTGTGGCTGTCGGGAACCGAGTCATCGAGCTCCTGTTTGAGGCGGAACGCCTCGGTCAGGCTCGCCCGAGCACCGGCGATCGCGTCGGCAAAGCCCCGGGCGCGTTCGTCCCCGAACTGAGCGGCGGCGAAACCGACCTCGTCTTCGTTCTCCTTCACGGCATCATCGAGACGCACGAGGGCGATGTTCGCACGCCTGGAGAGGTCGGCGAGATCATCGACATCACGGCTCGGGACGGTAACCTCCGACGAGCCCCGCCGCCGGCGCACGAGCAGGAAGAAGCCGACCGCGAGAAGTACCACGAAGACGACTGCGATGGCCACAACGGCCGTGACGACACCCGAAACGACGTCGGTCGAAGCGGTGGGGACTGCCTGAATGACCATGGCCGGTATCTTACTTTCGATCGTGATACCGCCCGACGCATGGCGAAACTCCACCGTAGGTCCCGAACATTCGGCGCCGCGGGCGTTAAAGTGGCCGTGTGCGGCGCGCCAACAGACCTCAAGACGACGACCTTTTCGACGAGCCGGAAGATACTCATGCCCGTGCGCAGGTACAAGTGACGGCGCCGCATGCGCTGAACTTCGGCGACCCGAACTATTCGCTCTCCAACGTGGCCGAGCCGGCCTGGCGGGCGTGGCGCTCTGCCATCGCCGCCGTGGGCGGACCTTCTTCGCTGCTGCACTTCGTCGACAACCCGCGCACACGGATCGAGCTGAGCGCGACCCATCCGGGCGGACTCGCGCAGTTCATCACGGGCAAGTCGACCCTGCTTTCCAACCTGATCCGGGACGACCTCGCCCTGCGAGCGGCGAAGCTGCCCGCCGGCGAAATCGCTGAGAAGAGCCTCGAGCTCTCGACCGCTCGAGGCATCGACTCCATCCACCTCGGAATCGGAATCGCCGAGTGGCAGCACGCCGGCGTCGACTATCGGGCCCCCGTGCTGCTTCGCCCACTCGCGATCCGGCGCTACGGAAGCAACTTCGAGCTGAAGCTCAAGGGCGCGCCGTTCCTGAACCCCGAGCTCTCTCGCGCTCTCGAGGCGCAGTTCCACATCGCCCTCGACGCGGACGCGTTTGTCGCCCTCGCGCAAGAGGACGGCTCGTTCAAGCCCAACCCGGTGATCGACCGACTCCGCGGGCTCACCTCGCACCTCGAGTGGTTCAACGTGCTTCCCCGCCTCGTCGTCTCGTCCTTCGCGGATGTCGCGACCGCGATGCACGCGGACTCCGCCGTTCTCGAACACCCCATCCTCGACGCCCTTGCCGGCAACCCCTCGGCGAAGTGGACGGTTGGGGAGAGTTACGCACCGGTCGAACCGCAGAGCCCGGACGTGCGCAGCCCGGAGACGGACACGCTTTTGCTCGACGCCGACGCCGAACAGGAGAACGTGATCGCCCAGATCGCGGCCGGCAATTCCGTCGTTGTCAAGACCCTCCCGGGCACCGGCGCGACGCAGACCATCGTCAACGCCATTGGCTGCCTCGTCAGCCAGAACAAGCGGGTGCTCGTGGTGAGCCCGCGACGTTCCTCGCTCGCCGGCATCGCCCAACGATTCGGCGACATTGGGTTGAACGGCATCGCCGTCTCGCCGTCAACGCTTCGACGCGACCTCATCCGGTCGATTAGCCGCAACGAAAAGGCCAAGTCCCCTCAGATCACCGAGGTGGATGACGCGCTGGTTCGCCTGCGCAAGGTGCTGCTCGACTACCGAACCGCTGTCGCCCGCACCGATCCAGCCTTCGGGGTCTCCGTGCTCGATTGCCTCTCCGAACTGTCCCGACTCGCCCTTCTTCCCGAACCGCCGGCGACCACAGCGCGGCTCTCGCGCGAATCGGTCGCCCTGCTTGCCGACGATCGCGAGACCGCGGCTCGAGCGATGGTCGAAGCTGCATCGCTCGGCGAGTTCCGCTACGGCCCGGGAGATTCACCGTGGTATGGCGCCAAATTCTCCACGAGCGAGAGCGCGACCCGAGCGCACGGCATCGCACGCCAGCTTCACCACACCGAACTTCCCCGGCTGATCGAGCGGGCCAACGAGCTGATCTACGGCACGCGGATGCGACCGTTCGAGACGATCAACGAGCTCGGGGTCTACCTCCGGTTGCTCATCGACATCCGGGACACGCTCGACAGGTTCCTGCCGGTGGTCTTCGATCGGTCGCTCAGCGAACTGATCGCCGCGACATCCGCCCGCAAGGATTCGCCGACCATGACGACATCCAATCGGCGTCGGCTCAAGAAGCTCGCGCGCGAATACGTTCGCCCCGGCGTGCACATCCCGGATATCAACGAGAGCCTCATCCGTATTCAGCAACAGCGCATCCTGTGGCAACGGTTTGTCGCGGCCGGGGTCACCCCCGAGGTGCCGGTCGGAATCGCGGACGTTCAAGTGGCGTACCAGCAGGTGGCTCAAGACCTCAGCTTCCTCGACGAGCCGCTCGGCGCGGTCACGCAGGAGAGCCAGCTCGCGCACCTGCCGATCCACATCCTGCTCGAGCGGATGGCCGCGCTCGCCGCCGACTCGGACGTGCTCAACAATCTGCAGGAACGCGTTCAGCTGCGCTCGACTCTGCGCCACCTGCAGCTCGACCCGCTGCTCGAGGATCTGGCGTCGCGTCATGTTCCGGATGCGCAGGTGCCGTCGGAACTTGAGCTGGCCTGGTGGCAGTCGGCACTCGAGTCGCTGCTCGAGGGCGACCGCGCACTGCTCAACGCCAACACTTCAGTGCTCGATCGTCTCGAGGCCGACTTCCGCCTCGTGGACGAGGCACACGCCGCGGGAAGCTCCCAACTGCTGTCCTGGCAGCTCGCCGAAAACTGGAGTATCGGACTCGTGGATTGGCCGGACGAAGCCGCAGCGCTCAAGCGCGCCCTCCGCGGTGAACGACCGGATGCCCGCGACCTTCAGGAGGCCGCACCGCACCTGTCCCGAACCGTCGCCCCGGTGTGGCTTGCCTCCCCGTACGAGGTCGCGGCGATCACGGACACCCTGCACTTCGACACCGTCGTGCTCGTCGACGCCGGAGCAACGACCCTTCCCGAAAACGTGGGCGCCATCCGCCGTGGCAAGCAGGTCGTCGCGTTCGGCGACCCCGTGACCCAGACACCGTCGCCGTTCACGATCGCGATCACCGGCACCGACGATCGCGCCGAGTTGGATGCCGAGGCGCTCGACTCGCTGCACGGCCAGTCGGCGCTCGCCCGGCTCGGTTCGCTGCTGCCGACGCTCGCCCTGACCCGCAGCTATCGGGCGGGCGGGGAAGATCTCGCCGAACTCGTCAACCGCCGGTTCTACGCGGGCAAGATCGAGTCCTGGCCGTGGGCCGGCAGTTTCCTTGGTCACAACAGCATTCGTCTCGACTATGTGGCGGATGGATCGGGCATGCCCGATCCGGAGTCCGGCGGAGTGGAGAGCGTCGACGCCGAAGTCAACCGCGCGGTCGAGCTCGTGCTCGAGCATGCCGCGATGCGGCCGACCGAATCGCTCATGGTCATCACGGCGAGCCCGAAGCACGCGGTTCGCGTGCAGCAGGCCGTTCTGGCCGCGACCGTCGGCCGACCGGAGCTGAGCGAATTCGTTCTCGGCGATCGCCCGGAGCCGTTCACCGTTACGACCATCGAGCAGGCCGTTGCCCAGAGCCGCGACCGAGTCATCTTCTCGATCGGCTATGGCCGTACCCCGCACGGTCGGGTGTTGTCCGACTTCGGTGCGTTGGGTCACCCGGGCGGCGAGCGGCTTCTCGCCGTCGCCATGACCCGGGCGCGTAGATCGCTCGTGATCGTGACCTGTTTCGAAGCCGCCGACATCGACGAGGATCGCATGCAGTACGGCGCGATCGCCCTCGCGGAGATTCTCACCGACGTGACGGCCCGCACCACCGTGAAGGCTCAATCGGACGTCGGAGACCCGATGCTCATCGACCTCGCCCGGCGGCTGCAGAACCGCGGCCTGCGCGTGGCCCTCGGCCACCGCGGAAAACTCGGCCTCGTGGCATCCCATCGGGGAATGTGTCTGACCATCGAGACAGACTCGGTGCTGCAAAACACGAGCCTTCGTGAGTCGTTGCGTTTGCGTCCGGAGATGCTTCGCCGACTCGGCTGGCACTACTTGCGCGTGCACGCGTTCGAGTTGTTCAGTGAGCCGGACGTCGTTGCGGATCGGGTCGTGGCCATGCTTGGCCTCGATGCCGCGCCGGTGACCGAGCCGATTCCGGTTGTCTCCTCGCCTCGGAGCTGACCGGTGAGCGAGCGGGGCGAGCCGTGACCGAGCAGGATGAGCCGACTCCTCCACAGAGGCGGCGGAGACGGGTCACCACTGAGCCGGCCCCCGGAACCGACCCAAATCCGCAGCAGGAACCTCCCCGCCACGCGGAGAACGAGAACGACGAGCGGCTGAAGGCCGACAAGCCACCTCACTGGGGAACGGTCTAGGCGGTGCTACCCTGCGACATTCCTCGCGGCCCGACGACATTGCTCCGGCCCGACCTCATTGCTCGGGCCTGACCTCGGGGACAGAAAATGTCGTTGTTGGGGCGTTTGAGGGTGTGATCCTGTCCCTTGAGAGTGGCGTCCCCGCCCGGACTAACCTCGGGCGACAGAAAATGTCGTTGTTGGGGCGTTTGAAGGTGCGATTGCGTCCCCTAAGCGGGACGATCCCGTCGGGCGCGGCCTCGGGGAAAGCACCACAGACTCCGAAGCGCTCAGCGAGCGG
>JAUZFY010000306.1 GCA_030840185.1 Microbacteriaceae bacterium
GTCGGATCAGCTATTGCACTTCGTGCTTCCGGCGGTCGCGATTCTCGACTGGGTCAGCGCGCCAGGGCGCGGCCGGGCGCCCTGGCGAACCGTGGGTTTCACGGTCACGTTCACCGCGGCCTGGGGCGTTTTCACCCTCGTCCGCGGCGAGGTAGTCGGCTGGTACCCATACTTCTTCCTCGACCCGGCCCAGGTGACCGGCCTCGGCGGACTCGGGCCGCTTTCCGCGGCGGCGCTTGTGCTGTTCTGCGGGGTAGCGAGCGGGCTGGTAGCTCTCAGCCGCGTGACTCCGCTGGCCGAGCGGGCGAGCGCACCGGACCGGCCGAGGCGGTCAGAGTTCCGCAAACGGCTCGAGAGATCGCATCGCGGCCGTGAGGAGCTCGTCGTCACTCAGGCCGACGATGTCGCGGGCGGCGCGGCCACCAACGATGCCGACCAGCACCGGCTCGCCGGTGATCGCCTCAAGGTTGACCCAGTTGGTGATGTCGTTGTCGGTGCCGACGAGTCCCCACGCGGCGGCATCCGTTGACCAGAACGGCTTATTGAAGCGGAGCCACACGGTCTCAACCGTGCCGACCCCGATCTCGGCGATCGCCGAGCGGTGCGCGAGCGGCAGCAGCGGGCCGAAGGTGATCGAGCCGCGCTTGAGCACCCCAAGCGGCACCGTGACGACCGCGCGATCCACCGCGAGCGACTCGCCGGTTCCGAGCTTGAGGCTGACCCCCGAGTCTCCGTAGGACACCCCGGCGACCGCGGTCGAGAGTGAGGTGGTCACGCCGGTGAGGGCGTCGGTGACGAGTCGGTCGAACCCGCCGGTGACCACCCGGTCATACGCCGCGATGTCGTTGACCGCGTACCAACTCGAGAGCGCCGATGGGTCGGCGCCGGTCGCCGTCGCAATCCACTGAAGCTGGTGATCGAGCAGACCGGATCCGGCGAGTCCGTTGACGTCTGTCCCGTCTGCCGCCCGTGCCGCCCCCGATTTGTCGAGGGCCCGCTCGAGGCTCGAATCCGTCGGCTGCGCCGCCGCCCAGGCCGCGGCATCCGCGACCGCCTTCGAGCCAATCGGATCGGCAGTCCCGCTCGCGGAGGTGGACGCCAGCAGCGACGGCGACAGCGGGTTCGTCTGCACCCCGAGGCTCGTGAGCTGGGAGAGCAGTACGGCGTCCGGTTGCCGGGCCAACCGCCATGCGCCGAGTTCGACGCCGACCGGCCAGGAACTTGATTTTCGACTGTCGATGCGTCCGCCCACCCGATTGCGTGCCTCGATCACCACGACGTTGTAGCCGGCGAGGGTGAGATTTCGGGCGGCCTCGGCGCCGGCCACCCCCGCCCCGATCACCGCGATGCGTTCACCCGGTTGGGCGACACTCGCGACCTGGCTCGCCGCGCGGGATCCGCTGGCCTGGGCGCCGAGCACCGTGCCGGGCAGGTCGGTCGAAGTCGCCTCGCCGGCGAAGAACAGTCGGCCGAGAACAGGGGTCGCGAGGTCCTCACGCCCCGCGGGGGTCGATCCAGTCGGAATAAAGCTGTGCGAACCGCGCGCGAAAGGATCGGTAGTCCAGGCGCTCCGGAGCATGGCCGACGGCCGGGGAACGGACGGCGTCGGCGTCGGGGTCGACGACCGGGTCGGCTGGGGACCGCCGTCAGCGCAAGCAGTCAATACGAGCAGGGAAAGCCCTGAACCCGCCCCAATGAGAAAACTCCGGCGACTGAACGACATCTCAGCGCCACTGTACTCGCGCGGCGATCCGAGCAGACGCTAGGGAACGGCGAGGCGGCCTAGGCTGGTTGCATGCGATTGCCCGAGGTATGCGTCTGCTACCTCATCCGGGCAGGAGCGAACGGCGACGAAATTCTGCTCGGCCGCAAGAAGTTCGGCCTCGGGGAGGGAAACCTGGTCGGGCCGGGTGGCAAGGTCGAGCCGGGGGAGACACCGGAGCAAGCGATTGCGCGCGAAGTCGCGGAAGAGACCTCGATCCTCATCGGCGCCGTGCGACTCGTCGGCGAGCTGACCTACCCGTTCCCGTTCCGGCCGTCGTGGAGTCAGAAGTCCTGGGTGTACCTGTGCCGCGACTGGACCGGGGAGCCGACGGAGTCCGACGAGCTCGCCCCCGAATGGTTTTCCCTCGCCGAACCACCGGTCGAACGGATGTGGGACGACGCGAAGTATTGGCTCCCCGACGCGTTAGCCGGTCGGTTCGTCACGGCGACCTTCGAGTTCGGCGAGGACCTCCGCACCGTGTCTGATTCCGATCACGCCGCGTTCAGGGCAGCATGACACGCTTGTAGCTCCGCCCGTCGTCGAGGGTCACCGTTGTCGCGGTAAGGGTTCCGCGTGAGATGCGCAGGTATATCGCCTGTGCGCTCACCCCGAGGCTCTTGGCCGCTTCGGAGACCGAGAGGCCGGGCAAATCGGTTGGGACGCTGCTTGGACGGGCCGACCGCTTGCGGCCGGCCTCCAGCCGCGCGGCGATTTCTTCGTCCGAGCCCTGCCAGCGCCACTTTGCCGCCGCGGATTTGATTCGGGCCGCGTCGGCGATCGACTGCCAGGACTCTCCGGCGGCGAGCGCGGCTCGAACACTCGCGAGTAGCGCAGGCTCGGTCTCGAGGGCCGCGGTGAGGTCCCGGATGTCTCGCAGCCGGGTGAGTGGGTCGGCATCCGTCCTCTCACTCGCGGCCAGTCGCTCGAGTGCCTCTCGGGACCTCGCGGAGAGGAAGGGAACCATCATGCCCAGAGCCTACGTGCGTCTCGCGAGCGCGTGTTCACTGGGGGCAGACAGGGCGGGTCTCGCGGCGTAAGTTGGGGCGATCGGGCCGTTCGCGCGGCGCCGGACCGTCCGACGCTCGGCAGCCCAGGCTGGAGAGACACGATGTCGAATACCGCAATGCAAATGATGGAAATGCACTCGGATTCCCTGCAGGGACTGAACCTGGCGCTCGTGCAAGAGTGTATCGAGGCCTGTTCCGCGAGCGAACAGGCATGCACGATGTGCGCAGGCTCAATGATGAGCGGCATGATGAGCGGCATGATGAGCGGCACGACGGGCGGCGGGGCCATGGCTCAGGGTGACGACAGCATGGCGATGTGCCTCGACATGTGTCTCAATTGCGCCGACATGTCGAACACCATGATGCGAATGATGCTTCGCCCGACCGGCATGAGCCAGCCTGCGATGAGGGCGATGCTTCAGGCGATGGTCGTGATGTGCGGCGCATGCGCCGACGCGTGCGACGCCCAGGCGAAGTCGAACCCGGACTGCGCGATGTGCGCGGAGGTGTGCCGCCAGAGCATGCGGGTCTGCCAGCGAATGGTGGATTCGATGGCCACCAAGCCGATGTAGACGCGTTAGCTAGTGCACGTCACTTAGTCCACGAGGACGCTGAACCGCTCGGCCCCGACCGCGAGAATTCCGTACAGGGCGTGGAGCGCGACCGGCTCGCCGGCGCGCACGAGCGTGGAGAGGTCGGAATGGTTCCAAATCCAGACCGTTCCGGCTTCGCCATCCGCTGACGGCTCAAGCAGGTCGACGCGGAGCCAACCAGCGCCACTGTGCTCTCTAACGCCGTGCTTTCCAACGCCGTGCTTTCCAACGCCGTGCTCTAAAACCCTGTGCCCGTCGGGAGAGTCGTGCCCGTCGGGAGAGTCGCCCGACACCCCGGTCACTATTCCATCGCGCCACTTGCTCGGGGTGGCCGCGCTCACGACCAGCCGGATTGCGGAAACGGTATGACCCGCCTCGGTGAGAACGCAGGAGTCCTCGTCGGAGTGGGAGCACAGCATGGCCACCTGCACCTGTGGTGTGAGATTCGACATGCTGACCTCCGATCCGTTTGATTGCAACCCGTTCGATTGCGTGCGCGGCGACTGTTTAACAGGCGACAGCCAGTGGGCACTGACTAACAGGCTAGGTTCGGTCGCCGCCAATGTCAGCTACGCGCGTCACGCGACGAAACATTTGTCGTGCACCGATCGTAAGAAATCACACGTAACGTTGAGGGTGGAGTCTGTCGATCACGGATCTCCTTCGTAACGAGAGGTTCCGTTGTGGCC
>JAUZFY010000309.1 GCA_030840185.1 Microbacteriaceae bacterium
CGCGAGCCCCACCGGGCCTCCGCCCACCACGAGCACGTCGACGTCGACGCTCACGTCATCGGCTCGAGGTCTGCCAGCGCCTTCTCCTCCGTCGGGATGCGGAACCCGAACAGCAGAATCGCGTTCACCACCGTGAATACGATGGCGGTGACCCAGGCCGTGTGCACGAGCGGCAGTGCGATCCCTTCGGCGATCACCGCGGCATAGTTTGGGTGCGAGAAGAAGCGGTAGGGCCCGCCGGTGACCCGCCCGGCGCCCGGAACAATGATGACCCGTGAGTTCCACTGGTGACCAAGCGTGTTGATGCACCAGTACCTCAACACCTGGCAGCCGAGCGCGATGACGAGCATCGGCCAACCGAGCCAGCCGATGAATGGACGATCGGCGAGGAACACCTCGGCGAGGCATCCGAGTAGCAGGGCGGTGTGCAGAGCGACCATGAACGGGTAGTGGCGCTGGCCGAATTCCTTCCCTCCCCGTTCGAAGGCCCACGCGGCGTTGCGCTTCGAGAGCGCGACCTCATACAGGCGCTCTCCCCCGGTGGCGAGGATGAGCGCGGCGAAGAGCACCTGCGAGGTCACGTCGGCCATCGCAGCAGCACCAGCTCCGCGCTCACCCCGGGGCCGAGCGCGAACAACACGGTGTCTTCGCCGGGTAAAAGCGGGCGTAACAACTCGTCGGAGAGGATGTGAAGCACCGACGCCGACGACAGGTTGCCCACCGCGGCGAGCGACCGCCAGCTGTTGTCGAGGGCGCCATCGGGCAGTCTGAGCGCCGATTGGAATGACTCGAGCACCCTCGGGCCGCCGGGGTGGGCGATCCACCGCTCGACATCGTCGAGCTCGAGGCCGTTTTCCCGCAAGAAGGTCGTGACATCGGCGCCAAAGTTCGCCTCGATGAGTTCCGAGACCTGGGCGGTGAGGATGATGCGAAAGCCGGTCTCGCTCGCATTGAAGCCGATCACCGCCTCCGTGTCCGGGTAGAGCTGGCTGCGCGTGGCGATGACATCGGGACCGGTGATCGCCATGTGCGCCGCCCGTTCGGCGCCCACCATCACAACCGCGGCGGCACCGTCTCCAAAGAGCCCGGTGGCAATGAGGTTGGCCATGGAATCATCGTCCCGTTGGAAGGTGAGCGAACAGAGCTCGACCGCCAGCAGGACTCCGACATCGTCCGGGTGGCCAATCAGGTAGTCGTTGACCCGAGCGATGCCAGCGGCACCGGCAACGCATCCCAGTCCGTACATCGGGACTCGCTTGACGTCGGTGCGCAGGCCGAGCCTGGCCACGAGAAGGGCATCGATCGACGGCGCCGAGATCCCTGTGACCGAGGTGAACATCACGAAGTCGATGTCCTCGGGAGCAAGGCTGGCGGTGTCGAGGGCGTCCCGAAGGGCCTGTTCCGCGAGATTCGCCGCAACCTCGATGAACATTCCGTTGGACTTGGTGAACGTGGTCTCGTCCCGGTAGCGCTCGATAGGCATGACAAGATGCCGGGTGTCCACGCGGCTCGCGCCGTGCAGTCGTCGCAGTACCGCTTGCGTGCTGGCGTTCTGAGTCACCATCGGGGCGATGGTGTCGGTAATCTCCCCCTGGGAATAGGTGAAGGCCGGAAGCGCTGAGGCGACGGCTGCAATGCGGGCCATTCGGCGACGCTAACACTTTTCACGATGGTTTCTCGATTGCTTTCGAGGGGTTGACTGCGCCGCTCATCACTGGTGGCACGGCACGAAACGCGACTGACCCTCCCGGCGGTCTACCGTTGACCTGTGCCATCCATCCCGACCGAACTCCGGACCTCGCGCTCGATCGCCGTCGGCCTGGTCGTCACCGGCCTCGTTTTTCAGGAAGTTGGCGCATCCTTTGCGGTGTTGCTCTTCCCGACGGTGGGGGCCATCGGCATGGTGTCGCTTCGACTGGCGTTTTCGGCGATCATTCTGTTGGCGACATTCCGCCCGTCTCTTCGCGGCTACGGCCGTGCCGACTGGCTGACCGTCGTCGCGTTCGGGATCGCGCTCGCGGGCATGAACGCGGTCTTCTACGAGGCCCTCGCCCGAGTCCCGCTCGGAGCGACGGTGACCATCGAGGTGCTTGGACCGCTGGTGCTCTCCGTCGTGATCAGCCGAAAGGCGTCGAGCTGGTTGTGGGCGGTGCTCGCCTTCGCCGGCGTCGCTCTGCTCGGCCAGGACAGCTTCGGCCCCCTAGACCCGGTCGGCGTCGTGTTCGCCTTCGGCGCCGCCGTAATGTGGGCGGCGTACATCTTGCTTTCCGCGCGCACCGGAAGGCACTTTCCCCGGTTCGACGGCCTGGCGATAGCAATGGCGATCGGGGCGATCATCACGGTCCCATTCGGCGTCGCCACCGTCGGGGCGGGGCTGTTCCGTCCAAACATCCTGCTGCTCGGTGCTGCCGTCGCGCTGCTGTCGTCGACGATTCCGTATGCTCTCGAGCTCGTCGCCCTTCGCCGGCTGCCCTCGGCGACCTTTTCCATTCTCATGAGCCTGTCTCCGGCAATCGCGACGGCTGCGGGTTTCGTGCTTCTTCAGCAGAAGCTCAACTGGACCGCGTTCGTCGCGATCGCGCTCGTGATCACGGCGAGCATCGGTGCCGTGCGAAGCGCCGCCCGCCGAACGGCGAGTGTGGAGCTGCCGGAACCGCTCGGCTGATCGGGCCAGGTGCTCGGCGCGGCTGCTCGGCTAGGGCGTTTCTAGGCGCGTGACGAGACGGCCGGGTGGTCATCCGGAAGCGAGTGTCGCGCACCCTGCCCGAGGAGGGCAACGTTTTTCGCCTCCCACTCGCGCAGGAGTCGGCGTTGCGGCTCGATCGCCTTCCATTCCGGACAGGCGGCGGTTGCCCGCCCACACGTGCAGCATTCCGCCGTGGTGGCGTCCCGGTGCAGCACGTCGAGCCGCCAGATCACCGCCATCAGGCGATCGCTCCGCCGGTTGGCGAGCTCGGTGTTCCGGTCCGCCCGCTTCTGAACCTCGTTCTGCAACAGGGTGCGGATGCTCCCGCCGTGCGACTCCTCGAACCGATCGGCGATCACGTCGCGAAGGCCGGCGACCTCGCGAGTCAGCTCCGCGATCTGCCGTGCCGACGATGCCGCGCCGGAGTCCGCTTCATCGATCGTGCGCCGATGTTCCTCGCTGAGGTCTGCGTATCGCTCCGCCCACATTTTCACGTGGTCGAGATCCCGACGCTCGGCTTTGCCGTCGCCGAAGTGCCTCGAGCAGAAGGCACAGACCACCTGATCGTTCGGTGACGTGAACCGGAACGGCTGCATCGCGCGGCAGCAATAGCATTCTGCGTCGACGTCGGTGTGCAGTGGGTGGGCGTGCGGCACAGAATCTCCGTTCGCTCGTACGGACTCTCAGCACAGGTTACATAAGGACACGCTTCGGTTTCGTCACGCGCGTCCCCCGCTCGCCGCCGGGTCATCCAACTAGCTATTCCGGAGGCCCGGCCAACGCGGCCGCCCGACGGGCCGCAATCGATCGACGGGTCGGGCGGCCGAGCGCGATCCAGAGCGCCAAAATTCCCAGAACCGTGGCGAGCGCGAGACCGACTATATACAGGGTTGTGGCGAGGTTGGAGGCGGCGTGTGCCGTTCTCGGCATCAGGAACCCGTATTGCAGTTGCTCGAGCGCATTGCCGGTAAAGACCAGCGCGAGGAACGACGAGATACCGCCCATCGAATCCCACAGGGCGTGCAGAATGGCCACGCCAACGTAAGTGGCGAGGATCAGAAATGACCAGCGAAAGCGATCCCTTCCGCGCGCGACGCCAAACAGTGCAGCGCCGATGATGGCGGTCCACAAGACGTGACCGACCGGAGCGAGGATGGCGCGGAGCATCTCCGTCTGAAGGAGAGAAGTGAGGTCGATGCCCTGCGCCGTGATGGCGGCATTGAAGGCGTAGCCGGCGGACTCGAAGGCCGCGAACCCGGCGCCGATGGTGGCGCCGAGCAACGCCCCCTGCCTCGCGGTCTTCCCCAGGACCCGCCAGCCGACGATGACGAGGATGGCCGCCTTTACGAACTCCTCGATAAACCCGACCATGATGTAGGTCCAGAAGTTCGCGTTCAGGTTCGCCTCGAGGAGCGAGGCGCCGAGCACCCCGCTCATGCCACCGACGAAGAACGCGAGGATTACCTGCAGAACGCTGACGTTCCCGGCGACTCGCTCGACGACGAACAGGACGACGCAAAACGGGACGAGAAAACTTCCAATCAGGATCAGGGTAGGAATGAGATTCGAATTGAGGGTCACGCCGGTGACAACGACGGTGACGGCCCACAGGATGAGTCCGGCGATAAGCGTCTTCCACCACCAGCCGTGGCGGTGATGCGGATGAACACCTGGCGCATCCGTTTGAGCAATTGAAGTCATCACAGTTTTCGTTTCATCGTGCATCGGCCAACCAGGTCACAATATCGCTGTCAATACCCCCGTGTGTACCCCCCAAGCCCACCGGCGTCCATACTGGACTGAACCGGCGTCCTCGCGGACTACAACACCACCGGCGTTGTTTTCACGGGAGATGTCATGGGACAACTCATCTACGGTGCGCTTGCCCTCACCGTCAACATGGACGACCTCACACTTCTTCACCTTCAGGTGGCGATGGGCGCGAAGCTGCGTCATCACGAAAGCTTCTTTCTCTCGTGGAGTCGCGGCCCGAACGAGGAGGACGGCCGCAGCACCGTGTGGATAAGTGGCGGAATTCCGCTGGTCTTTGCCTACGAAACGCGCACCCCGACGGTGATCGACCGTAGCTGGGTCGAGAAACTCGTCGCCGAAGCATCCAACCGGGGCTCGATCGACCTTGACGACCACAAGCCGACAACGGAGAACCCGTCCGATCAACGCGCGGGTATCAAGCCCCCATCAGCACCCAGACGACGGGCGCGACCGGGTGGCTGACATCCGCAGCACCAACGACGCCTAGAGCGACCGAAGGTACGCGTTGACTCCTGCGAGGTCGGAGCCGCGAGCACGGTAGCCGATGTAGCCGTCCGGGCGAATCAGGAAATGGGCGACATCCGACCCGCGCAGACCAAACCGGCGCTGCACCGACCGGGTCGGGTCGGTCCACACGTGCGTGGCGGCGTCAGAACTGACTATCGCGACCCCGACCAGATCGGACCACGGCGCATCCACCGAGTCGTGCCCGGCCCAGCTCTCGAGCGGGCCGAAACACAGGAGTTGAAAGGCCGAGGGCAACAGGCTCCGGTGGACTGTGGTTGCCCGTCCATCAACGACGATCGGCGAATCGGGAACGCGATCGCCGGATCGCGGCCCGCGGCCGAGCCGCGGCATGCCCTCCACCGAAAGCGGACTGCTGCGATAGTGGATGCTCAGTTGGGAGATCAGTCTGAATCCGATTTTCCTCACCAGCGGGATTCGAAGCACAACCGGGACGACCCGACCCACCACTCGCGATCGGACGAATGAAGTGAGCGGCCTCCGCGATATTGCGACTCGGAATGCGCGGTTCGTCGTTCTGATTACCGACCGCGCAACCGGTAGCCGCTCCAGCTCGTAGCTGTCGAGGAGGGCATCGCTCGCTAGTCCGCGACAGACGAGGCCGAGCTTCCAGCCGAGGTTGACCGCGTCCTGAATCCCGGTGTTCATCCCCTGCGCGCCGGCTGGGCTGTGGATGTGGGCTGCGTCACCGGCAAGGAATACGCGTCCGGCCCGGAACCGGTCCGCCAGACGGCTCTGGACCGAAAACGTCGTGAGCCAGACGGGATCACGGACGGTGATCGGATCTGTCGTGTATCGCCCGATGGTCGCCTGCACGGTCTGCACCGTCGGATGCTCGACTCGCTCACCGGCTGGCACCATGGCGAGCACGCGCCAGGTGGCCGGCGACCCGAGCGGAAAGAAGAGCATGACACCCTCTTCGGCGAGGAATACGTGTACCCGTCCGTGCTCGAGGTTGTCGGCCTCGAGGTCGGCGATGAGGAAGGTCTGGTCGAACGGGCCGCCGACAAAGCCGATTCTGGCGGCGTGCCGGATTGAACTGTGCGCTCCATCGCACCCGACCACAAACCGGCTGCGAGCCGTGAGTCCGCTTGCGTCGGAAAGGAGGAAGGACTGCACGAATTCGGCGCCCCGCTCGACGGTAGAGAGCTCGACTCCTCGCTCCACGGAGACCCCAACCGTCTTGAGCCTCTCGATCAGAATCTCTTCCGTGCGTGCTTGCGAGAGAAACAGCAGAAAGGGATAGGCGGTTTCGTCGAGTGCCGACTCGAATGGACGAAGCCCGAAGGCCCCCTTCGCGAAGTGCATGGAGAGGCTCACCGCGGAATCCCCGGCCTCGACAAGATGGGGGGTGACCCCGAGAGGCGACAGCACCTCGAGGGTCCTGGCCTGGATTCCGAGGGCACGCGACTCGTGGACGGCATCCGGCGCCTTGTCAACGATCCGGAAGCTCACACCGTTCGCGTTCAGCGCGGCGGCAAGCGCGAGCCCCGTGGGACCCGCTCCAACGATGAGCACGTCCACCAGTGACTCGTCGAGTCCGGCCATGCTGTCACCCTAACCCCGTCGTGCCGCGACGCCGATAGTTCGATTCGGGAGGGCGAGGCTTCCCCACCCCACAGCGACCACATCGGAAACCTCCGCCAGAGGAATCCCCCTAAGCGGTTCCCGTCAAGCCCCCGGCTCGCGGTAGCGCGAATGCGACAATCAGAAACATGAGGAACTGGCTCCGCGACCACGGCCTGTTGCTGGC
>JAUZFY010000313.1 GCA_030840185.1 Microbacteriaceae bacterium
ATGTCGTACAAGATCGACTACTCAAGCCCCTGCTCCCAGCAGTATGCGAACTCGATCGCAAGCTTGTTCGCCAGTTGGGGCGTCGACTTTGTCAAGATGGACGGTGTCGGGCCCGGCTCGTTCAAGGGCGGCCCAAACTATGACAACACCGCGGACGTCAAGGCGTGGGCGGCGGCGCTCAAGGCAACAGGGCGCCCCATCCAGTACGTCGTCTCGTGGGCGCTCAGCCACCGGCAGGCCGACGTGTGGAAGGCGAACACGAACGGGTGGCGCATCGACACCGACGAGGAGTGCTACTGCGGCACGCTCGTGAAATGGGACCAGTCGGTGCGGCAGCGCTGGAACGACGTGGTGCAGTGGACCGGTGATGCTGCCCCCGGTCACTGGAACAATCTGGACGCTCTTGACGTGGGCAACGGCGCGATGGATGGGCTCACCGATGCCGAACGGCAAAGCTATGCCACGTTCTGGGCGATCGAAAAGGCGCCCCTGTTTTCAGGCGACGACCTCACCAAACTCGACGCGTACGGGCTTTCCCTGCTGACCAATAAGGACGTCATTGCGATTGACCAGGCCGGGGTGCCGGCGAAGCCGGTCAGCCAGAAGAGCCTGCAGCAGGTGTGGCATGCGCCGAATGCCGACGGCTCGGTCACCGTTGCGCTGTTCAACCTGGGGGACGCACCGGCGCAGGTCACGGCAACACTGTCCGACGTGGGAATTTCGGGTCGCGCCTCCGTGCGGGACGTCTGGCGCGGCGTTGACACCGGAACGGTTTCTGACACAGTAGGCGCGACGCTCCCAGCGCACGGGTCCCAGCTGCTGACGATAACCCCGGCTAAAGCGAAGGTCGCCGCGACGCCGACTGGCGTGAGAGCGACGGCGGTGACATCCACCTCGGTCGACCTCGCTTGGAGCCCATCGACCACCGCCGCCTCGACCAAATATCGCGTTTCGGTGAATCACCGAGAGGTCGCTCGCACCACCGGAACCACCGCTGCCGTCGGCGGACTTACCGCCGGAAAGTCGTACGAACTGACGGTGACCGCAGTCGTCGACGGGTCGAAGCAATCCGGCGCGAGCACCCCGCTCTCGCTGACAACCCCGCAGGCCAAGCGCGTGCTTTACGAGGCCGAGGCACCAACGAATACTCTCGTTGGCACGGCCAGCATCGTTGATTGCGCGAGCTGCTCGGGGGGCAAAAAGGTTGGCAACCTCGGTGGTGACAGTTCCATGACGTTCACGTCGGTTACTGCTCCGGTGGACGGGAACTACCTCATGACCATTGCCTACATCGACGGCGACGCGAGCCGCCAGGGGACGTTCACGGTCAACGGAATTCCGCAGTTCGGGGTGAATTTCTCCGGCTCCAACGACAATGACTGGGGCACTCCGCAGGCTCAAAACATCATGGTTCACCTGAAGGCCGGTGTGAATTCGATCACGATCGGTCAGCCGAACGAGAGCGTTTCAGACATCGATTCGATCACGGTCTAACGCACCGCTTGAAGAACGGTCGGCCCCGGGAGGTGGCGGCTCGCGATTGTCGCGGGGCGTCACCTCCCGGTGCTGGCAGCCTGTGGCGAACACCCCGGGTGACGTCGGTGGCTCCGGGTAGTCTTGGTCCGTGGTCACAGCCCTGTATCGCCGTTACCGGCCAGAGACGTTCGCCGAGCTCATCGGACAGTCTCAGGTGACGGATCCGTTGCGCACAGCCCTGCGCAACGATCGGGTCAATCACGCCTACCTATTCAGCGGGCCGCGCGGGTGCGGCAAGACCACCTCGGCTCGCATCCTTGCCCGCTGCCTCAACTGCGTCGAGGGCCCGACGGACACCCCATGTGGCGTGTGCCCGAGCTGCATCGAACTCAGCCGGGACGGCGGGGGCTCGATGGATGTCGTGGAGATCGACGCGGCGAGCCACAACGGTGTCGACGACGCTCGCGATCTTCGGGAGCGGGCGGTGTTCGCACCGGCACGGGACCGCTACAAGATCTTCATCCTCGACGAGGCGCACATGGTCACCCCGCAAGGCTTCAACGCCCTGCTCAAGATCGTGGAAGAGCCGCCGGAGCATGTGAAGTTCATCTTCGCCACGACCGAACCCGAGAAGGTCATCGGCACTATCCGGTCTCGCACCCACCACTATCCGTTCCGGCTGGTTCCGCCCGCCCAGATGCTCGAATACGTGCAGTCGCTGTGCGCCTCCGAGGGCGTCGAGGTGGAGGCCGGGGTGCTTCCTCTCGTCGTTCGGGCCGGCGGCGGTTCGGTTCGCGACACCCTTTCCCTGCTCGACCAGCTGATCGCCGGCTCCGACGGGCCATCCGTGCAATACGAACGCGCCGTAGCGCTGCTCGGCTATACCCACGGCGCGCTGCTCAGCGAGGTCGTCGACGCGCTCGGCGCCCGTGATGCCGCCGCCGCATTCGCTGCCGTCGACCGGGTCATCCAGACCGGCCAGGATCCGCGTCGTTTCGTCGAAGACCTTCTCGAGCGATTGCGCGATCTCATCATTGTCAGCGCCACCGCGGACGGCGCGGCCGCTGTGCTGCGCGGTGTGCAGCAAGAGGAACTCGACCGCATGGCCGTGCAGGCCGCCCAGTTCGGTACGGCCGAGCTGTCGCGAGCCGCGGATGTCGCGAACGCGGCGCTCACGGAGATGACTGGTGCGACGTCTCCCCGGCTGCATCTCGAGTTGATGATCGCCCGGGTGCTGATTCCGGCAAGTGACGAGTCCAACCGTGGCGCGCTCGCCAGGGTCGAGCGCCTGGAGCGCCGGATCGGGGTAGCGGAGCCCGCGGGTCCAGTAGCGAGCGCCAGCGAGCAGACTGTGGGTCGAGTAGCGAGCGCCAGCGAGCAGATCGTGGGTCGAGTAGCGAGCGCCAGCGAGCAGACTGTGGGTCGAGTAGCGAGCGCCAGCGAGCGTATCGAGACCGCGCCTGCGGAATCCGCGGGTCTCGATACGCGTCCTCGCGCCGTTGAAAGTGCAGGACCCTCGGACGCTACTCGACCAGCGCAGACTGTGGGTCGAGTAGCGAGCGC
>JAUZFY010000327.1 GCA_030840185.1 Microbacteriaceae bacterium
ACATATAGGCGCCGCGATTTTCGCCGCGCTGCCCGACAAATAAGTGACCACCCAGCAAAGGATCGCCATGAAGAACTTGCTCGCTCCCTCAACGCTCGAATTCACGCACACCAAAAATCCCGCGGCGCTCGCCGAGATGGAGCGTGCCGAGATCCTTGCCGATCCCGGGTTCGGCAAGCATTTCACCGACCACATGGTTGACATCTGCTGGTCGGCTCGCGGCGGCTGGCACCGACCGCGGGTGCAGCCATACGGACCCATTGCGCTCGACCCGGCCGCGGCCGTGTTGCACTACGCCCAGGAGATCTTCGAGGGACTCAAGGCATACCGGCACCCCGATGGCTCGATTCAGTCGTTCCGGCCGGAGGCCAATGCCCGGCGGATGCAGCGCTCCGCGGTGCGTCTCGCTCTGCCGGAGCTGCCGACGGAGTATTTCATCGCGTCGCTGCGCGCCCTCATCGCCGCCGATGCCGATTGGGTGCCGGATGCGCCAGAGACCAGCCTGTACATTCGACCGTTCATGTTCGCCAAGGAGGCATTCCTCGGCGTGCGCCCGGCCGAGAAGGTCAACTACTACGTGATCGCGAGCCCGGCTGGCGCCTACTTCCCGGGAGGGGTGACCCCGGTGTCGATCTGGCTATCCACCGACTACTCGCGCGCCGGCCGCGGCGGCATGGGGGCGGCGAAGACCGGGGGTAACTACGCTGCGTCGCTCGTCGCCCAGGCCGAGGCCTATGACCAGGGCTGCGCGCAGGTACTCTTCCTCGACTCAGAGGAGGGCAGGTATATCGAGGAGCTCGGCGGCATGAACGTCGTGCTCGTGAAGAAGGACGGCACCCTTGTCACGCCGGAATCGAGCAGCATCCTCGAGGGCATCACGCTCGACAGCATTCTGCAGCTCGCACAGGACCGCGGCCACGCGGTCGAACGCCGTCGGGTCAGCATTGACGAATGGAAGGACGGGGTCGCTTCTGGCGACATCACCGAAGTCTTCGCGTGCGGAACGGCGGCCGTGGTCACGCCGATCGCGCTACTCAAGGGTCGGGACTTCTCCGTCGGCGACGCGGACGCGCCGGCCGGTGAACTGACCATGTCGCTGCGGCAAGAGCTGACCGACATCCAATATGGGCGCGTCGCCGATCGTCACCACTGGCTGACTCGCCTGGATGCGTAGGCGCCGGGCGTGAAGATTGCACGGTTCTCGGTTGGCGGGGGAGACCCGCGGTACGGAATTCTGGATGACGACGAGTACGTCGTTCTCACCGGCGACCCCATGTTCAGCGGTTTTGAAACCACAGGAGAGCGAGTCCCGGCTGCCGCCGCGAAGCTGCTTGCCCCGGTCATTCCGCGATCGAAAGTGATCTGCATTGGCCTGAACTTCGCCGCCCACCGGGACGAAGTCAGCAACGCCCTCCACGGCCCAGAGGCGCCGCTGGTGTTTCTCAAGCCCAACACCGCGGTCGTCGGGCCGGGCGACACCATCCAGATTCCGCCGGTCGAGGGCCGCATCGTGCATGAGGGGGAACTCGTCGTGGTGATCGGCAAGATCGCCAAACGCGTGAAGGCTGCCGACTATGCCGACGTGATCTTCGGCTACACCATTGGCAACGACGTTTCGGCGAGGGATCAGATGTTCGCCGACGGTCAGTGGGCGCGAGCCAAGGGCTATGACACGTTCGCGCCGCTCGGACCGGTCATCGAGACGGAACTGGACTGGGGAAACCTCGACATTCAGACCTTCGTTGATGGGGAGCCGCGTCGCCATGGGAACACGAAAGACATGCTGCACAAGATTCCGGAGATCATCGAATACGTCTCGGACATCTGGACTCTGCTTCCCGGCGACGTGATCATGACCGGCACTCCGGCCGGTCTCGGGGGATTCGTGGCGGGGCAGACCGTCGACATCACGATCGAAGGGATCGGGACTCTCAGCAACCCCGCGCAAAACCGCGTGTAGGAGCAACTCTTGCGCAAGGCTTGCAGCCGGTCGCGTTCTCGGTCGCTCACGTGCCTGGTCGCTCAGGTTCCTGGTCGCTCAGGGGGCAGGATCGCACCTTCCTGGCCGGATTTACAGCTGAAGTTGTCCCCTCGGGAAGTGTTGCCCTCGAGCGGCCGCGTCTCTGGTCGCTCAGTGGACAAGATCGCACCTTCGCGGGCCGGATTTACAGCTGAAGTTGTCCCCTCGGGAAGTGTTGCCCTCGAGCGGCCGCGTCTCTGGTCGCTCAGGGGACAAGATCGCACCTTTCCGGGCCGGATTTACAGCTGAAGTTGACCCCTCGGGAAGTGCTGCCCTCGGGCGGCCGCGTCTCCGGTCGCTGAGGGGACAAGATCGCACCTTCCCGGGCCGGATTTACAGCTGAAGTTGACCCCTCGGCCAAGTGCGGCGTCGACCCGCAACGCTCGGCGGCAGGCACCGAGCGAGCAGAGACGTTCTGCCCGAAAGCCTGACCCCTGTGAGCCGTCCGAGCCGACGCGAGGGCGACGGCCAGTAGGATTGACCAGCCATGCCAGCCAACTTCACCACCGCATCCGGAGCCGACGTTCGCGTCCGTTTCTGCCCGTCGCCCACCGGAACTCCGCACGTTGGGCTCATCCGAACGGCCCTCTTCAACTGGGCCTACGCCCGACACACCGGCGGAAAGCTCGTCTTCCGCATCGAGGACACTGACGTTGCCCGGGACAGCGAGGAGAGTTACCTTCAGCTTCTCGATGCGCTCGGTTGGCTCGGCATCGATTGGGACGAGGGGGTCGGCGTCGGCGGACCGCACGAGCCGTACCGCCAGTCACAGCGCGGCGAAATTTACTCTTCAGTGATCGAGAAGTTGCGCGCGAGCGGACACCTCTACGAGAGTTTCGCTACCGCGGAGGAGATGGAGGCGCGCAACGTGGCCAACGGCCGCGATCCCAAGCAGGGTTACGACAACTTTGAACGCGACCTCAGCGAGGAACAGCGCGCCGTCTACATTGCGGAGGGTCGGGCGCCGGCGCTCCGCCTTCGTGTTCCTGACACCGACCTGTCGTTCGACGACCTCGTGCGGGGCGAGATCACCTTCCCGGCCGGTTCGTTTGTGGACTTCGTCGTGGTGCGGCCGAACGGCGCGCCGCTGTACACCTTCGTGAACCCGGTCGACGACGCTCTCATGGGAATCACCCACGTGCTGCGTGGCGAGGACCTGCTCTCATCGACCCCGCGACAGATTGCGCTCTATCACGCGCTCATCGAGGTCGGGATCGCAACCGCCATTCCGCGCTTCGGCCACCTGCCATACGTGATGGGGGAGGGCAACAAGAAGCTATCGAAGCGCGACCCGGAGTCCAACCTGTTCCACCACCGGGAGCGTGGGTTCATCCCCGAGGGACTGCTGAACTACCTGTCGCTGCTCGGTTGGTCGCTCACCCATGACCGGGACGTGTTCTCGATGGATGAGATGGTCGCCGCCTTCGACGTCGCGAACGTCAACCCCAACCCGGCCCGGTTCGACCTCAAGAAGGCCGAGTCGATCAACGGCGACCCGCTCTACACGCTGGTCAACCCGGTCGACGACGCCCTGATGCGGATTACCCACGTGCTGCGCGGCGAGGACCTGCTCTCCAGCACGCCTCGCCAGATCCCCCTGCACCAGGCGCTGGTCGAG
>JAUZFY010000330.1 GCA_030840185.1 Microbacteriaceae bacterium
GCTGCTCGTCGAGCAGCACGTTCGTAAGGCACTGAAGTACGCCGACCGGGCCTACGTCATGCGGCGGGGCCGGATCGAACTGTCCGGCACCGCCACCGAGCTGCGCGCCCGCATCAACGAGATCGAGGACCAGTACCTGTCGACGCATGCCCGCATCTAGGTCGGCGAGGCAGGGGCGCAAGCGCGGTAGCGCAGTCCGACTTCACTACCGGGGGTTTCTGCTGTCAAACTTCAGTCGCCGCACAGCGAAGCAGGCGCCTTGGCGGGGCTATCCGACCTTAATGAACAATGTGACAGACCAACGTGTTGGAGGTTTCTGACCATGGCTCTCGACCCCGCAGCAGAAGGACTTTTACAGCAGATGGCAGAGGCGGGTATGCCGCCTCTCAACGAGATGTCCCCGGAGGACGCGCGTACGGCTGCCGAGGGATTCATCGCGCTCGGCGGTCCGGGCGACGACGTCGCCGAGGTCACGAACCGCAACATTCCGGGACCTCACGGTGAGATTCCCATTCGCATCTATCGCCCGAATGTCGCGGCCGACAGTTCCGATCGTGCGGACTCGTTGCCGTGCCTCGTCTATTTCCACGGCGGAGGATGGGTGATCGGCACGGTCGAGTCGACCGACGCGGTCTGCAAAGCCGTTGCCAACCGAGCCGGCTGCGTCGTGGTGTCGGTGGAGTACCGGCTCTCGCCTGAGTTCAAGTTCCCGATTCCCCTCAACGACTGCTACGCGGCAACGCAGTGGGTAGCCGCCAACGGGAAGGACATCGGAGTCGACAGCACACGTCTGGCCGTCGGCGGCGACAGTGCCGGTGGCAACCTGGCGACCGCCGTTGCGCTGCGCGCACGCGATGAAGGTGGCCCGGCCCTACGGATGCAACTCCTCGTGTACCCCGTGACGGACCACAACTTCTCGACCGAGTCGTACGGTGTCAATGGCGACGGCTACCTGCTGACCAAGGACATGATGGAGTGGTTCTGGAGCCACTACTTGTCGAAGAAGAGCGACGGAAAGAATCACCTCGCCAGTCCACTGCGCGCCAAGAACCTCGCGGGCCTGCCGCCGGCGCTCGTCATCACCGCCGAGTTCGATCCGCTCCGCGACGAGGGCGAGGCCTACGCGACCGCTCTTACTGCTGCGGGGGTGTCGGTGACCCATACTCGCTACCCGGGCCAGATCCACGCCTTCTGGCAGATGCTGGCGATCTTCGAGGCGGCTTCGACGGCCGCCGATCAAGCGGCCGACGAACTCCGCAAGGCCTTCCAGTCCTGACCACGAGCGCGCTCGCCGCGGCGGCGCGCCAACGACCAACCAATACCGCAAACCAACACGAAACCCTCGGGAGCAACAGATGGCGAAATCACAAGGAAACGGATCCGGCGGACGCAGCCTCGACGCGGTGATCGTGGGCGCCGGCTTCGCCGGCATGTACATGCTGTATCAGCTGCGGAACTTGGGCTTCTCGGCGAAGGTCATCGAGCGAGCCGACGGTGTGGGTGGTACCTGGTACTGGAACCGTTATCCCGGCGCGCGATGTGACGTCGAGAGCCTCAACTACTCCTTCTCCTTCGACAACGACCTCGAGCAGGAGTGGGTTTGGAGCGAGAGGTACTCGCCGCAGCCCGAGATCCTGAAGTACGCGAACCACGTGGCCGACCGCTTCGACCTCCGCAAGGACATCGAGTTCCAGACGAGCGTCGACAAGGCGGTGTGGGACGACAACGAGTGCCGCTGGGCCATCTCCACCTCGAAGGGCGAGACGATCTCGGCGCAGCACTACATCATGGCGTCGGGGTGCCTGTCGCACTCGAAGCTGCCGGAGATTCCGGGCGTCGACAGCTACCAGGGCCCGACCTACCACACCGGTCACTGGCCGCACGAGGGTGTCGACTTCACCGGGATGCGTATCGGTGTGATCGGCACCGGTTCGTCTGGCATCCAGTCGATCCCGGAACTGGCCAAGCAGGCGGCTCACGTGACCGTGTTCCAGCGCACACCGAACTTCAGCATGCCGGCCGGCAACCGCGCCCTCGAGGCCGACGAAGTCGACGCCATGAAGGCCATTTATCCCGAACATCGTCAAGCAGCGCGTACCTCGGGCTTCGGCGTGCCCGTCCCGCTACCGGAGCGGTCGGCGCTGGAAGTCTCCGAGGAGGAGCGCAACGAGGTGTTCCAGCGCGGCTGGGATTCCGGGAATCTCGTGGGCATGTTGCTCGGTTTCAACGACCTGCTGACCAGTAAGGAAGCGAACGACACGGCGTGTGAGTTCGTGCGCAACAAGATCCGCGCCATCGTGAAGGACCCGCAGACGGCCGAGGACCTCTGCCCCTTCGATCATCCGCTGGGCACGAAGCGTCCGTGCCTCGACTCCGGCTACTACGAAACGTTCAACCGCGACAACGTGAAGCTCATCAACCTACGGCGCACGCCGATCGAGGAGATCACGCCCACCGGGATCCGCACGTCGGATCAGGAGTTCACGTTCGACGCGATCATCTTCGCTACCGGTTTCGACGCTATGACCGGCGCGCTCGTCGCCGTCGACATCGAGGGCCAAGACGGCATCACGCTCAAGAACAAGTGGCAGGACGGCACGCGGACCTACCTCGGCATCATGGTGCACGGCTTCCCGAACCTCTTCACCATCACCGGTCCGGCGAGCCCGTCGGTGTTCTCCAACATGATGATCTCGATCGAGCAGCACGTCGACTGGATCGCAGCGTGCATGGTTTACCTCCGTGACCACGGCAAGGCCTCGATCGAGGCCAGCCAGGAGGCCGAGGACTTCTGGGTTCAGCACAACACCGAAGCCGGCGACGCCACGCTGTATCCGTTGGCCAACTCGTGGTACATGGGTTCCAACGTGCCCGGTAAGCCGCGAGTACTCATGCCGTACATCGGTGGTGTGGGTGTGTACCGCGAGGAGTGTGACGACATCGTCGCGAACGGCTATCGCGGCTTCGTCATGCGCGACGCACGCGAAAAAGCCAGCGTCTGATCGCCGATTTCTGATCGACGGCACGGAACCCCGTTCCCGCGCACCGGGACCGGGGCTCCGCCGCGTCAGGACTCCGGTGCGGACGAAGCCTCGAGCGCCGCGAGCCGTTCCTTGAGCACCCGCCGTTCCTGGAATCGCTCCGTGTCGTCGCGCAACACCGCGGCTATGGCGAACGGTTCCTTCTGGCCAGGACGAGTCAGGAGCGTGACGGTGAAGGCCAGCGAGATCCGGTGCCCGTCGCGGTGCAGGGCCGGCACTTCGAGCAGACGAGTGCCGTAATCGGAGTGGCCGGACATCATGACCTGCGTGTAGCCGTCCCAATGCCTTTGGCGGAGCCGTTCGGGAATGATCACATCGAGTGACCTTCCCACGGCCTCCGCTGAAGACCAGCCAAAGAGCCTCACGGCCGCGTCGTTCCAGAACGCGATGGTTCCTTCGGCATCCGCGATCACGACGGCGTCGGCTAGATCCTGAGCCAG
>JAUZFY010000011.1 GCA_030840185.1 Microbacteriaceae bacterium
CGTCGATGCTCTCAACGCCGCCGGAATATCGGCTCGCGAGGAGTGGACGGTAAATGGCGCCTTCTCCTTCGAGGGCGGTCAACGCGCGATGCGCGGGCTGCTTGAGAGGGCGGGGGATCGACCAACCGCCGTCTTCGCCGCCTCCGACGAGATGGCATTCGGCGCCATCACGGCAATTGTCGAGGCCGGGTTGCGAGTGCCGGACGACCTGTCCGTCATCGGCATCGACGGGCACCAGTACGGCGCGGCAATGCGGCTGACCACCGTCTCCCAAAACCCGTACCAGCAGGGCGCGGATGCTACGCGGGTGTTGCTCGCCGAACTGGACGGCCGAGAGCACGCCGACAGCTTCCCTTCCGCACCGTTCGAGCTGATCGTCCGCTCCAGTACGGCTCCGCCACCGGCTTCTAAACGGGACGCGACTTGCTAGGCTAGCCGCACAACATAACATCCGGCCGATCAACGCGATGCGGGAGAGTTCACTTAGCAGCGACCACGTCGCTGTCGAGAGTGAACACCGAAGGAGCAAGCCTCCCCGCCAATCTCTCAGGTACGTGTACCGCATCGAACAGGCCACTCTGAAAAGTGAGTCGACGCGCAGCGTCGGACTCCGCCCACGGTGAAAGCTGACCCCGGTCGGCGAAGCTCTCAGGCCTATGACAGAGGGGGAGTTCCCGCAGCTCACGTTTCGCGCCTGGAGAACTCTTGACTGATCGCACCGTACAACCCGAACGATTGTCGCCCCTGCATCAGAAACATCTGGATGCCGGAGCGAGCTTCACCGACTTCGCCGGTTGGCAGATGCCGGTGCGCTACTCGAGCGATCTAGCGGAGCATCACGCGATCCGGACGACGGCTGGTCTGTTCGACCTGTCGCACATGGCGGAAATCTTCGTCACCGGCGACGCGGCCGGGGCTGCCCTGGATTACGCGCTTGCCGGCAAGATTTCGGCCATCGCCATTGGACAAGCGAAGTATTCGCTGCTGCTTTCCCCCGAGGGAGGCATCATCGACGACGTCGTGGTGTATCGCACCGGCGAATCCAGGTTCACGGTGGTCGCCAATGCGTCGAACCGATTCCCCGCAGCCGAGGCGCTCGCCGCTCGCGCCGCCGATTTCGACGCCGTCGTCGTCGATGGGAGCGATCAGATCGCCCTGATCGCGGTCCAGGGACCGAACGCGGTCGCGATCATGGATCGACTTGACGGGTGGGACCTCTTGATCGCGCCGCGTGACCTCAAGTACTACTGGAGCACCCTGGGTAGCTACCACGGGTCGCAGGCCATGGTCGGCCGCACGGGCTACACCGGTGAGGACGGATTCGAACTCTACGTTCCTGTCGGCGACGCGGCGGCACTGTGGGACGAGCTCATGGCGGCCGGCGCTGACCTCGGTCTCGTTCCGGCCGGCCTGGCGAGCCGGGACACCCTGAGGCTCGAGGCGGGCATGCCGCTGTACGGGCACGAGCTGAACCTCGGAACATTCCCCGTACAGGCGCGCCTGAACCGAGTGGTCAACCTGAAGAAGGAGGGCGACTTTGTCGGCCGCGCCGCCGTCGAGGCCGGACCGCCCGAAGGCTCTCGAGTGCTTGTCGGTCTGCGCGCGGACGGAAGGCGCGCCGGTCGTGCCGACTATCCGGTGCGTGATCTGGATGGCGCCGAGGTCGGCGTCATCACAAGCGGCGCGCTGAGCCCGACGCTCGGCTACCCGGTGGCGATGGCCTACGTCGACCCAACCGCGGCGGAGCCCGGCACCGAATTGTTCCTGGATGTGCGCGGCACCAGCATCCCGGCATCCGTAGTAGCACTGCCCTTTTATAAGAGAGAAGCCAAGTAATGACTGATCAGACTGCACTCCGCTATACGGCCGAACACGAGTGGCTTCTCGTGGACGGGGACACTGCCACGGTGGGAATCACCGCATACGCGGCCGAGAAGCTTGGCGACGTCGTCTTCGTGGATCTGCCGTCCGTCGGCGCGACGGTCGCGAGCGGAAAGGTGGTCGGCGAGATCGAGTCGACCAAGTCGGTCGGTGAACTGTTCGCACCGGTCGATGGCACTGTCACCGAGGTCAACGACGCAGTGGTTGACAGTCCCGAGTTGGTCAACAGCGACCCGTTCGGCGAGGGCTGGCTGATCAAGGTGAGCTTCACCGAGCTACCGCCGCTGCTCAGCTTCGACGAGTACACGGCGCTGGTGGGGGAGTAATGGCCATCGTGACCGGGATCACAACGGACGAACTGCTCGAGGAGAGCGGCTTCGCCGAACGTCACATCGGAACCGATGCCGACGCGCAAGCGAAAATGCTCGACGCAATCGGCTATCGGTCGGTTGATGCCTTGGTGGGCGCCGCCGTGCCTGCATCGATCCACGTCGACGGCTTCCGGGCCGCGGCGGAGTCGTCCCTTCCCGCGGCCGCGACAGAGCGGGAGGCCCTTGCCGAGCTGCGGAGGCTCGCTCGCAAGAACACCGTCAACCGGTCGATGATCGGCCTCGGCTATTACGACACAATCACCCCGGCGGTGATCAAGCGGAACGTTCTCGAAAACCCGAGCTGGTATACCGCGTATACCCCGTATCAGCCGGAGATCTCCCAGGGCCGCCTCGAGGCCCTGATCAACTTCCAGACCATGATCACCGACTTGACCGGGCTGACGACCGCCAACGCGTCGATGCTCGACGAGGGCACGGCGGTGGTGGAGGGAATGATGCTCGCGCGTCGCGCCTCCAAAGCGGAACCCCGTACCTTCATCGTCGATTCCGATGCCTTCCCGCAGACCAAGGCTCTGCTCGCCAATCGTGCCGCGGCCGTCGGTATTGGGCTGATCGAGCTCGACCTCGCCGCAGTCGACCCTCAAGAGCTTCCCGCGGCCTTCGGGATCTTCGTGCAGTACCCGAGCGCCTCCGGCCGCATTTGGGATCCGCGAGACGTGATCGCCGCCGCGCATTCGATGGGCGCTCTCGCCGTGGTCGCAGCAGACCTGCTTGCCCTGACCCTCATCACTTCGCCCGGGGAACTCGGGGCGGACGTCGCGGTCGGATCGAGTCAGCGGTTCGGAGTCCCGATGGGCTTCGGGGGCCCGCACGCCGGATACATGGCCGTTCGCTCCGGACTGGAACGCCAGCTGCCCGGGCGCCTGGTCGGCGTCTCACAGGACGCGGCCGGTCATCCGGCGTACCGCCTGTCGCTACAGGTTAGGGAACAGCACATCCGCCGCGACAAGGCGACATCCAACATCTGCACCGCGCAGGTGTTGCTGGCCGTCATGGCCAGCATGTACGCCGTCTACCACGGCCCGCAGGGACTCAAGCAGATCGCGACCCGGGTGACCCGACTCACTCGGGTGCTCGCTCGTGCCGCTTCGGAGGCGGGACACACGCTCGAGACGGCCAACTTCTTCGACACGATCACGCTGCGAACGAAGTCGGACGCGGCGCGGTTGGTGCGGCACGCGCACACGGCCGGATATCTCATCCACCTCGTAGATGACGAGCGGGTCCAGCTCTCGGTCGACGAGACGACAACGCTTGACGACGTGCGCGCGATCGCGGCGATTCTCGGCGAAGAGCTGACGGACAGCTCGGTGTCGCACGATATCGACTGGATTCCGATCGAGCTCGAGCGCTCGAGCGACTTCCTTACCCACCCGGTGTTCAACACGCACCGGTCGGAGACGTCGATGATGCGCTATCTCAAGCATCTCGCCGTCTACGACTACGCGCTCGACCGCGGGATGATTCCGCTCGGCTCATTCACGATTAAACTCAACGCTGCCACCGAGA
>JAUZFY010000027.1 GCA_030840185.1 Microbacteriaceae bacterium
GCGATCTTCGGCGGTGAGCACTCCGCGCACTATTACTTCCGCGACTTCTGGGGAGCGGACAACGGGATGCTCGCCGCGATGCACTTTCTCGCGGAGTTCGGCTCGCAGCCGGCGCCGGTGTCGGCGATCTCCGCTCGGTACACCCCGTACTCGCTCAGCGGCGAGATCAACTCCGTGGTCACCGATGTTCCCGCCGCGTACGACCGGATCGTGCAGGAATACACCGGCACTGCCGAGTTTGACGAACTCGACGGCCTGACCGTGACCGGAACTGTCGCCCAGGACGAGCCATTCTGGTGGTTCAACGTTCGCCCGTCGAATACCGAACCGCTACTGCGGCTCAATGTGGAGGCCGGCACACCCATCGTCATGGCTCGCGTTCGGGATGCGGTGCTCGCCCTCATCCGACCGTAAGCGTCCCCGCGGCTTGTACCCTTGGTGTTATGACGATCGCCGCCGCCAACACCGCCCTGCAGTTCAAAGTAAAAGACCTGTCTCTCGCCCAAGCGGGGCGCCACCAGTTCCGCCTCGCCGAGAACGAGATGCCGGGCCTCATGGCCCTCCGTGAGGAATTCGGTGAATCCAAGCCGCTCGCTGGTGCCCGAATCGCCGGCAGCCTGCACATGACCGTGCAGACCGGTGTTCTCATCGAGACCCTCGTCGCCCTCGGGGCGCAGGTGCGATGGGCGAGCTGCAACATCTTCTCCACCCAGGATGAGGCGGCGGCGGCAATCGCGGTTGGCCCGACCGGAACGCCGCAGAACCCCGCGGGTTCCCCGGTCTTCGCCTGGAAGGGTGAGACTCTCGAGGAGTACTGGTGGTGCACCAGCCAGATCTTCGACTGGAGCGCCGAGGGATTCACCGGACCGAACATGATTCTCGACGACGGCGGCGACGCGACGATCCTCGTGCACAAGGGTCGCGAATTCGAGTTGGCCGGCGCGGTTCCGGATGCCACGGATGACGACCCCCACGAGTGGCGGGTGATCCTCGACACGCTGCGGGCGTCCCTCGCCCAGAGCCGGGACCGCTGGACCAACATCGCCGCAGGCATCAAGGGCGTCACCGAGGAGACGACCACCGGTGTGCACCGCCTGTACGAGCTCGCCCGGGAGGACAACCTGCTGTTCGCCGCGATCAACGTCAATGACTCGGTCACCAAGAGCAAGTTCGACAACAAGTACGGCATCCGCCACTCGCTTCCCGACGGCCTGAACCGCGCTACCGACGTACTCATCGGCGGCAAGGTCGTGTTCGTGGCCGGCTACGGCGACGTAGGAAAGGGCGCTGCCGAGGCGCTCAAGGGCCAGGGCGCCCGGGTGATCGTGAGCGAGATCGACCCGATCAACGCGCTGCAGGCCGCGATGGACGGATTCCAGGTGACCACCATCGAGGACGTCGTCGGCGAGGTCGACATCTTCATCACCGGCACCGGCAACGAGAACGTGCTGACCGTCGAGCACATGCTCGGCATGAAGCACCTCGCCATCGTCGCGAACGTCGGACACTTCGATAACGAGATCGACATCGCCGGACTCGAGAAGCTCGAGGGAACCCAGAAGATCGAGATCAAGCCGCAGGTGCACGAGTGGCGGCTGCCCACCGGGCGCAGCATCCTCGTTCTCTCCGAGGGGCGACTGATGAACCTCGGAAATGCCACCGGTCACCCGTCGTTTGTCATGAGCAACTCGTTTACCAACCAGGTGCTCGCCCAGATCGAGCTCTACGCCCACGGCGAGAACTACGAGAAGCGCGTCTATGTCCTGCCGAAGTACCTCGACGAGAAGGTGGCCCGCCTGCACCTCGACGCGCTCGGAGTCAAGCTCACCGTTCTCACGCCCAAGCAGGCCGCGTACATCGGCGTGCCGACCGATGGGCCGTACAAGGTGGACCACTACCGGTACTGAACCGCGGTCGACGGGGTGCGCTGCGGCCCGCCGACCCAACTCAATAGTGCACCCGAAGCCGCGCGGACGACCCCGAAACTGGGGTGCGGCAGCCTCTTGTTTCGTGCCTCCCCAACCCTAGACTGAGCGAAAGTCATTTCGGGGACGAGGGGTAACGCGGTGACTATGCTCAACACCGAGTCGCTCGCCGTCGACGTGGTCCGGTTCTCCCAGCCATACCGGAGCCCAGACGAACTGGCCAACGTGCACGCCGTTCTCACCTCCGGTCACGCCCACGGCGACGGCTCGTTCACCGCCAAAGCCACCGGTCGGCTTCGCGCGATCACGACCTCGCCACACGTGTTGCTCACCACCTCGGCAACTCACGCCCTGGAGATGGCAAGCTCACTCCTCGGCATCGGTGTGGGCGACGAGGTGATTCTGCCGAGCTACACCTTCCCGTCCGCCGCGAACGCCGTGGCGAGAACCGGCGCGACCTGCGTTTTCGTTGACATCGACCCGGCGACCGGGAACCTGGATCCCGATCAGGTCGAGGAAGCCGTCGGGCCGCGCACCAAGGCCATCTCGATCATGAACTACGGCGGGGTGCCGGTCGACATCGCCGCGATCACCGCGATCGCCCTCAAAGGCGCGCTCCCGATCATCGAGGACAACGCGCACGGGCTCGGCGTCGACAGCGGATTGGGCCAACTGGGAACCATCGGCGTCCTCGGTGTGCAGAGCTTCCACGACACCAAGAATGAGCACAGCGGTGAGGGGGGAGCGCTGCTGATCAACGATCCGGCGCTTCTCGAGCGAGCGGAGATATTGCGGGAAAAGGGCACCAACAGGTCGCAATACCTCCGAGGTCAGATCGACAAGTACCGGTGGGTCGAGTGGGGATCCAGCTACCTGCTCAGCGAGATAAACGCGGCGGTGCTCGACTCACAATTGGCCTCCTTCGACGAGATTCAACGGCTTCGCCTTTCGGTGTGGGACCGCTATGCCCTCGAACTCGGCGACTGGGCCGACCGCGCGGGAGTGGGACTGATGGCGCCGCCCAGTGGCATCCACGCCGCCCACCTCTTCTATCTCGTGATGCCGGACTGGGCCGGCCAGTCGGGAATGATCGATCACCTCAAGCAGCAGGGAATCGCGTCGGCCTTCCACTACGTGCCCCTGCACTCCAGCCCGGCCGGGCGGCGCTATGGGCGGGTGCTGCGATCCCTCGACGCCTGCGAAGACTTCTCGCGCCGGATCGTGCGGTTGCCGCTCTGGGCTGGCATGTCGGAAGACCAGGTCACCCGGGTCATCAGTGCAGTGCAGGCCTTTTAATCTTCTGTAGGGTCTATCTGTGATCGATAGCACAGGACCGGACGTCAACGCATGAGCGCTGTTGGGCGGGCGATCTCGCTCGTGAAGACGGAGGGGGTGCGGTCGACCGCGTGGCGGACCGCAAAATACCTTTCCAACCGGTTCAGCCCATTCGTGGTGACCCCGCTGTCAACGGTCTACACCGATGACGTAATCGCCGTGGACTGGACCAAGCCGAGAAACTTCAACGCGGAGCCAATGCCCGGCCGCGATGGCAAGTATCGGATCGCCTGGATCATCACCCCGCCGAGCCGCACGAGCGGCGGCCACCAGAACGCGTTCCGGTTCATGAGCTTTCTCGAGGCTGCCGGCCACGACCTCACCGTCTACCTCTATTCGCCGGGCAAGTACCCGGTGGTCAACGTCGCGGAGATCCGCGCAATGATGCACGGCATGAGCGGCTTCCCCGATCTGGTCGGCGAGATGAAGGTGTACGACCCGGCCGAGGGATTTGCCCCCGGATACGATGCCATCTTCGCCTCCGACTGGGAGGCGACCTACGCCGCCTACCGGTACGAGGGGAACGCCAAGCGCCTGTACTTCGCCCAGGACTTCGAACCGTATTTTTTCGCCCAGGGCAGCGACTACGTCCTCGCCGAGAACTCGTACCGGCTCGGTTTCCACGGCATCGCCGCCGGTCAATGGCTCGGCAATAAGCTGCGCACCGAGTACGGCATGTCTTGCGATGCCTTCGATTTCGCCGCCGATACCAGTCACTACAACTACACCAACACGAGTCGCCGCACGGAGATTCTGTTCTACGTCCGGCCGCCCACGCCCCGCCGCGCGACCGAACTCGGGCTTCTTGCGCTCACTGAGGTCAGCCGGCTTCGCCCGGACATCACGATCAACCTGGTCGGTTGGGACATGTCCGGCTACGACGTGCCCTTTGCGCACGTGAATCACAAGGCCGTGGACATCGCCCAGCTCAGCGCCATCTATAACCGGTGCGCGGCAGGACTCGTGCTTTCACTGACCAACATGTCGCTTCTGCCGATGGAGATCATGGCGAGCGGTGTCGTGCCGGTGGTCAACGACGCCCCGAACACCCGCGGGGTGTTCGACAGCCCGTTCATCGAATACGTGCCCATGTCGCCAAAGGCGATCGCCGAACGGCTGATCTCAATTGTCGACCGACCGGATGCGGTGGAACACGGCGCCGCCATTGCGCAAGCCGTGGACTCGGCCGACTGGTCAGATCCCGCCGAGACCTTCATCCGGGACTTTGAGAAGGCAATGCGAACGGCACTGTAGTGAGCGACTCCTCTTCGGATGCCCCCAGGGAGCAAACCTCCCTCGACGCCACGGTGATCATCCCGACCCTGAACGGCGAGCGATATCTTGAGCGACTGCTCCGGATGCTCGAACTGCAGGACTTCGACGGAGAGACCGAAGTGCTCGTCATCGACTCCGGATCCACGGATCGCACGCTGGAGATCGTCCGCTCGCATCCCGCGGTTCGGCTCGTGGAGATTCCCAACGGCGAGTT
>JAUZFY010000049.1 GCA_030840185.1 Microbacteriaceae bacterium
AGTCGCTCCGCCAGCCCGCGGTCGCCGCGGTCGCCGACGCCCTGCGTGCTCAGACGCGCGGGTTCGAGGCCGCCCTGATGGGGCGATCGAGCCGCGCCGAATGAGGGAGCCGACCGGCGCTACGGCCCCAGAATCGAAGGTTCTCGTTGAACGTTCGCGGGTAGTTCGGGGACGATATGGAGTCCGGCAACGCTATTTGCGGTTGCCATCAACTCTTCCACCCACTCCCTGTTGATGGCCGGCATCCTGCTGCCGTTGTATTTGAAGCTCAGAAACTGACTTGGGTGCACCCAGACGACCGTTCGCCCTTCACCGCTGGAGGGCACGGGAGTATAGGTAAAGGAAAAACTTTCCCCGCGGCGGAGCTTTGCGAGCATGACAATCTGCACGTGGGCAAGCGTTCGATCGTCGATCTCCATGCCGGCGTTGGTTGTGCCCGGACCGTATACAAGCCTTCCCACTACCCGAACTCGACCCTTCGTTCCAGCGGTGCTGGCGCACCGTCCCCGTCGGTAACAATGATAAAGCGGCATGCGGGTCAAAAAACTGGCGGCCGCCACGTGTACGGTGAACGAGTATGTCCCATCGCATACACACTCGGGAGGGAAGTAAGCATGGAACTTGTCGATTTGGGTAAGGCGCTTCTTGCGCAGCTGGCGGGCTCTCGACGCGACCTCGGCCAGCACCCCGTCTTTCGCGACCACCCTCTCCTGCTGAGCCGACTGGTCTCCAAACTCACCTATTGCGTGCGCGAGGCTCCACCGCGTTTCATCGCCGTCGACATGGCCGCGCCCACCTCGGAGGCGGCATTCACCGTCGCGGTCTTTACTGACGACCATGTTTTCCAGCTCAGCTACGACCCCATGGTGGATCACATCACCACCACCGTGGTCAGCCGCAAATCCATTCGCGCCGCAGAATTGCTTTCGGCACCGAACTTCATGTCCGGCGATCAACCCGGCACCTTCGAGGGTGGACTCGAGATTCGAGTCACTTATGACGAGATCTCCATTCGTCTCCCCGGAGATAACTTTGCCAGCGACCGCAACCGGCAGGAGCTGGATGTCTTCTGGCCCTCGCTCCTCCGGGACCTCGCTCAGAGACAGTGACGAAGCCGGCGGGAAACTAGGAGATTCCTGGCCAGATCGACCAGGGCGACTCCCGCTCGAAGGCGGAACTCGCCGCGAGCAGCGCAGCATCCTGGTGGCGAGGGGCCACCAGCTGGAGTCCGACAGGAAGTCCGTCCGAGAGGCCGGCCGGAAGCGATGCCGCCGGATGCCCGGTGAAGTTGAACGGGTAGGTCAGGCACCAGCCGATGGAGGGATCGACCGGTACGCCGCCGATCTCGCTCGGACCGGTGGTGAGCCCGTCGACACGGTTCTTTACCGCGGTAATCGCAAGCGTCGGCGATGCCAACAGGTCGAAGCCGACGAACGCGTCCTCGATCGAGTCGAGTACCGCGGTGCGCAGGTGCTCATCGGCGCGAGCCTCCATCGCCGACCGGGACTGCGCGGCCACCAACATGTCGCGCAAGGCGGGGGTCAGCTCGTCGAGGTGGTCCTTCAGGAGGTCGTAGCCCTCGTCGCGGAGGCCGGCCAGGGTGTCGGAGTAGAGACCGCCCATCAGGCGTCCCCACAACTGGGCGAGCTCGAGCTGGTCGGCGGGGAGCACCACCGACACCGGTTCGACGATGGCACCGGCACGTTCCAGCACGTCGAGCGACTGCTCCACAACCGCCGCGACAGCCGGGTCAACCGGGAACCCGCCGAGGTCGGCGCTGAATCCGACGCGCTTGCCCCTGAGCCCATTGGCCGCGACCGTCGCAAGCGACGACTCCGTTGCCGGGAGGCTGAACGGATCGCGCACGTCTGGGCCGGCCATCACCGACAGCATGAGGGCGGCGTCATCCACCGACCGCGCCAGTGGACCGACCGAGGAGTATGGGCTTCCGGTGATGAACGCGTTCGGGCGGGCGATGTCTGCGATCCGGCCGAACGACGGCTTCAGTCCGTAGATGCCGCACCAGGATGCCGGGATCCGCACAGATCCCCCACCGTCGGATCCCTGGGCGATCGGCACCATTCCCCCGGCCACCGCCGCCGCCGCTCCCCCGGACGATCCGCCAGAGTTCCTGGTGGTGTCGAACGGGTTACGGGTCGGGCCGGAGACGAAATTGTCCGTGACGCCCTTGTGGCCGAACTCCGGGGCGTTCGTCTTGCCGACGATGACCGCCCCGGCGTCCTCGAGCCTCTGAATGAAGATGCTGGTCTCGGTCGCAACGTAGTCCTTCAGCGGCAAAGAGCCGAAGGTGCTTCGGATGCCCGCGCGCGCGTCGCTCAGATCTTTGATCGCCACCGGGACCCCGTGCAACGGACCGAGCGAACGACCGTCGGCCGCAGCTGCATCGCACCGTGCGGCAGCTTCGAGCGCCAGGTCGTAGGTGACGGTGGTGAAGGCGTTGAGGCGCGGGTTTTCGTCATCGATGCGGCGCAGGAACGCCTCCGCCGTCTCAACCGCGGTCGCCTGTCCTGCCTTGACGCGGGCGGCTATCGAGCCGGCAGATTCGAAGAAGAGCTCGTCGGTCATGGGGTTAGTCCTTTACTTCACGACGACCGGGTTGATCGACGACCCGGTCGCATCCGATATTTTCAATGGGCTGGCGCAGAAGAACGCCTGGTATTCGCCGTCTTTCGCGCAGTCGTCCGCCAGCGCGTCGAGGTCGGCCATCTCGGTAAAGACCACGCCGAGATTTCTCATCAGTGCGGCGTGCAGAGGAAGTTGAATACCGGTCGCCGGTTCGTAGGTGGTCTCGTTTGCCATCGTGTCCGTGACGAGGCATGGAATCTCGTTCTCCTGGAACCAGGACACGAGCTCGGGCGAATAGGTGAGCCCCGGCTCCCAGTAGTTCTCGTCGACGAGTTCTTCGCCGCGCTCGACGGCAGCAAGCCAGCCGGTCCTGATGAGCAGGATGGAACGGGGTGGCAGCTCGGTGCCCTGGGCCGCGGCGCAGGCCAACAGGTCGTCGAGCCCGATCGTCTCTGCGCGTTCCAGGCGCGGCTTGCCGCGATGCCTGGCGATGTCGAGCAGCACACAGCGACCGACTATTCCGTGGCCCGCGATCGGTTCGATCCCGGCGTAGGACATGCCGCCATTCGTGCTGTCTGCAGGATGGCCGTTCCAGATTTCGGTCCCGAACCACATGTGACCGAGGGCGTCGCTGTGGGTACCGGACTGGGCGAAACCGGTCAGGTAGTCGTCAGCGAACTCCATCCCACCCGGCATGTCGTGCCATCGTCCGCTGACGAAGCCGGCGCGGTCCGCCACCATGAATTTGCGCGGTGGCCAGCGTCCCGGCATCACCGGATCGCCTTCCGGTCGGGCTATCCGAGTCGCCAAGGAGAATACTTCGCCGCGTCGCACGGTAGCGATGCCCTGCAGCACCTGCTCCCTGGTGAGGTAGTTCAGCGATCCGATCTCGTCGTTCTCGCCCCACTTGCCCCAGTTGTTCGGCGCGTCGGCAAGAAGGTGCTCGATGGACGGCTGGGCCGTCACGACTTCGCTCCGGTGATGTACGCGACGACCTCATCCATGGTCGTGTCCGCACTCCGCAAGTCGGCGACCTTCTTGCCGCGCCGCATCACGATTACCCGGTTGCAGACGGACCACAGGTGCTCGAGGTTATGGGTCACCATCAGCATCGTCAGCCCGCGCGCGCTGAGCGCGCGGACGAGCTCTAACACCTCGTGCGACTCACGAACACCGAGCGCTGCAGTCGGCTCGTCCAGCAGCAGCAGCCGTTCACTCCAGAACGCACCTCGAGCGATTGCCGCCATCTGGCGCTGCCCACCGGACATCCGCTCCACCGGCCGCGACTTCAGGTGCGGGATGGTGATGTTGAGGTCCTCAAGGGCGGTTGCCGCGGTGTTCGTCATCGACCGTCGGTTCATAATCTGGAACAGTCGCGGTCCTCTGCCCCAGGAGCGCTCACGTCCCACGAAGAAGTTTTCGGCAACGGTGAACGAGCTCACGAGTGCCAGATCCTGGTAGACCGTCTCGATGCCGTGCTTCTGCGCTCGAGCCGGCGGGGTCAGCGTCTGCTGCTCGCCCTCGATGAGAATGCTTCCGGAGGTCGGACCGAACACTCCGGAGAGCATTTTGACGAGGGTCGACTTTC
>JAUZFY010000059.1 GCA_030840185.1 Microbacteriaceae bacterium
CTGTGCTGCAGGACGGCTGGGGGCTGGAGCGCCGCTCGATGTCGCTCTCGGCCTACTGGGCTCTCGGCCGCGCTGAAGACAGCTTCCAGGCCGAGAAGCGCGAGCCGATCGGACAGATCTTCCCGGAGTGATGTCCGCGCGCAGTGTGGTTGCTGCACGCCGCTGCGGCTGTCACCGAAGGTCTGTGAGGCGGTGGGCCGGATCGCGGCTCAGCTGCCTACAGTCGGCACAGTCAGTGCATCGTGGTAACTCCGCAGCACTCGCTCGTCAAGATGGTGGAGCACCCGCCGCGCTCGGGTGATCTCGTGCTCCACGTCGATCGCCGCGATGGCCAGAGCTCCGCGCGACCAGGTCCGAGACAGCACGTCGCCGCCAGGTCCCACCACTTTCGCCTGTCCGAGGAACCTCAAACCGCCGGTGACCCCGGTCTGGTTCGAGGAGATGACGATGACCTGGTTTTCAGCCGCGCGGGCACAGTCGTAGAGGTCGAACAGGCGCGACTGGCGGTCTTGCTGGAGCCGCTCCGCCCGGTCGGTGACACTCGCCGGCCATGCCGAGAGGCATGCGATGATGACGGCACCATCCAAGGCCAGCGACCTGGCAGCCTCAGGGAATGTCTTGTCGTAGTCGATGAGCAGGCCCATCCGACCGATCGGAGTGTCGAAAGCCTGGAACGTGTCGCCCGGTGAGAAAACGAGCGACTCGCCGAGGGGCTGATGCACCTTCCGATGCATCCCGAGAATGCCGGTACCGGTCAGCGCCACAGCAGTGTTGTAGCGAGCGACGGAACCGTCGCGCCACTCCTCTTCGGTGAAGCCGAGACAGACCACCATGTCACCGGCCAGCTCGGCGATTCTCCGAAGCTCGGGGCCATCGATGGACACGGACGGCGGCATCGATGCCGGGTCGGGGTGGGCCATGTCGGCGAGGTAGCCACCGAGTGTTGCATCCGGGAGCACCAGCAGTGACACGTCAGCGTCACGGGCGTCTTCGATGATCCCGGCGATTTTCGCCAGAGCACGGTTGATGTCCCGTCCGAAGTGTGCTGCGACTGCCGCGAGCTTCGTGATGGCCATACAGTCCAGTCTAGGGCGAGGTGCTTGCGTCGGCCCGGCCGCGTGCGAGGATGCTGCGCCTCACTTTTCCCGCGTCATCCCGGACAGGCTCGCGAGAGAGCTCTATTATCCGGGGCACCATTTCCGGAGCGAGGTTGGCTTGTGCCCAGACAAAAAGTTCCGCAGTGCCGAGTTCGGCATCGGCAATATCGACGATGGCGCGTACGAGTGCGCCCAGATCTGCGTCCGGCACCCCGAAGGCAACGGCTGACCGGACCAGGGGGTGCTGCTCGAGCACCCGCTCGACCTCGATCGGGTAGATCGTCACCCGGCCGGAAACGATGAGGTCGTCCGCGCGGTCGATCACCCAGAGATACCCGTCATTGTCCATCCGGCCGTCATCGCCCAGGGACGTCCACTCCCCGGTGGGAGTTTCGCGGCCGAGGTAACGGAATGGTGCTCCGCCTTCGCGGGTCATCTCAATCCTGCCCACGGTGCCGCGCGGAACTACGTGCCCGTGCTCGTCAACGACTCGCATCCGGGATCCGCCGATGGGTCTCCCGACGGATCCGGGGCGCTCAAGCCATTCCGACCCGGTGATCATCGTCAGGCCTGCCGACTCTGTCCCGACGTAGACCTCGTTGACGCGTGATGGGCCGAGCCACTGGATCCAGTTCCGTTTCAGGGCCGGATCGCAGGGCGCGCCGAGGTGAACGAACGACTCGAGCGACGCCAGCCTGGCGGCGGCCTTGACCGGTTCGGGGAGGTTCCAGATCCGGTTCATCATTGTCGGCACCATCATCATCCAGGTGACCTCGTGCTCATCAATCGCCCGGAGCACTCGGGCTTCGTCGAAACGCGGCAGAACGACCAGGCTGTGGCCACTCATCAGGCCCCGCATGGCATAGGTGAACGGCGCGGAATGGTACAGCGGACCAGCGACCAGTTGGACAGCCTCATGCGGGATGAAGGCAGCGACCTGGGCATCCGGGTCAATAATCGCGCCAGCCGTGGCGAGCACGATCTTCGGCTGCCCGGTGCTGCCGCTGGACGTCGGCGCCTTCCATGAGCGCGCTGCAGCGTCCGGGAGGATGGCATCCGACTCAATGCTGCGGAAGCCTGCCGGTACCGCGAGCGTTCCTGGATATTCGGTCATACTGCCGCCGACCACCAGCGCGGAGGCCGCCAACTCGACGACTGCTCGACGTTCAGGTGGCGGCAGACGGTGAGAGAGAGGTTGCGGTGTGGCGCCAAGTTTCCAGATGGCAACGCAACTGACGACGAACTCGACGCTGTTCGGCAATGTCACCGTGACCAGGTCGTCCTGTTTGACACCCAGTGCCGCATATGCGCGTGCCAGGGAGTTGCTTCGCAAGTCCAGCTCCGCACGGCTGAGGACCTCGTCGTCATCGCGGACCGCGAGCCGACCAGGGTCCTGCGCGGCGAGGGAGGTGATCGCACGCGAGATCGTCATTCGCGTCATCAGTACCAGCCGAGGATCGACCGGTACAGCTGGGCATGAGCGTCAGCGGCGGCAGACCAGCTGTACTCGGCAGCAAGCATCCGTCCTGCTGTCCTCGGTTCCTCGTCTGCGAGAGCGCGGGTCAGGGCGGCCGCGATTGACGGGACGTCGGAGGCGTAGTCGACGGTGGTCTTGAATATCTCGCGCAGGACAGGGAGTTCGCGAGCGACCACGGGCACGCCGGCGGCCAGGGCTTCCATAGCGGCCATGCCGAAGCCCTCTTTGGTTGACACGAACGCGAGAACCTCGCTGGCTGCGACCAGCGCCGGTAGGCGGTCGTCGTCGACGACGCCGACCAGCCGGTACTCGACGCCGAGCTGCCTGGCGCGCTGCTCGAACGCCGCTCGGTAGTCGCGGTAGTCGAAGAGGGTCTCACCTCCCGCGAGCACGAGTGCGATCTCAGGATGGGTCTGGCGGAGAATCGCATAGGCATCGAGGAGGTCGATGGTGCCCTTACGCGGTTCAATACCGCCGACGGCGAGGATGTATGCGCCGAGCTCGCGCTGCCACTCTTCTCGGGCGGCGCGAGCCGCTGGGTCGCTCGAGGCAGCGTCTGCGAATCGGTGGGCGTCGACACCGTTCGGGATCACGGTGGGATTCAGGCCCCAACCTGCCCGCACCTCGGCGGCGACGGCTTCCGACACGCATATTCGGGCGATTGGCTCCACGATGGCCCTCTCATGGCAGCTCACCAACTCGGGGGTGGTGAAGCTGTCGAGGTGATGAATAGTGCGGATGCAGTGATCGACGGCGTTTGCGCTGATGCAATCCTCGGCGTGGACGATGTCGTAGAGGTCCGGCTCGAACGCGGCGCGGAGGGTGGCGATCGAGCGAACGATCCGTTCGCCGACCGTCTCGCTCTCATCCGGGGAGAAGGGAACCACGCGCACCTTAACCGACGCATCCACCCGCCGGAAGAAGGCAGCATCGCCGCCGCGGCCGAGGGTCCAGACGGTGACGTCTTCGCCGCGGCCGGCGAGGGCCTCGGCGAGGGCGAGGGTGTGCACTACTCCCCCGCGCGGCTTCGTCGAGTAGGTCAGTAGCGCCACTCTCACCGCGCTACTGGACAAGTTCTCCAATACGTGTCGAGACGATCTGCTCGGCAAGGAACCGGGCGTCGCGTTCGATTCCCGCGAAGCGGCCGGATCCCCAACTGTAGAGCCAGGGCAGGCCAAGGAAGTACAGGCCAGGAGCCGGGCTCACGCCTCGCTGATGGGTGGGGTGCCCGTGACCGTCGAATACGCCGACGTTCACCCAGGAGTAGTCAGCGTGATACCCGATCGACCAGACGATCGATGTGATTCCCGCCTTCTCGAGGTCAAGAGCAGGCGGCTCGACGGCAGGCTGCCAGACTGGCTTGTAGCGAGCTTCGGTCGGCGCATCAATCCCGGCCCGCTCGATGTAGGCGTCGATGTCGTTCTTGATCGAGTCTGCTACCGCATCGGCATGATCGAGGGATGCCGCCAGGGTGGGGGCGAACGACAGCTCCGTGCCGCTGAAGCCTGTCAGCCTGCCGTAGAGCGCCATACCCTGGGTGGCGAACGAACGCAGGTCGATGTCTCGACCGCCGTCACGGCCGGTCATGTAGTGGTTGGTGCTCTCGCGTTTCGCCAATCCCCCTGCGTGTTTGGTGACCGCGATGTCGTAGATGCCCATATCGTGCAGCCACTCGATGCAGTCCTTGCCGCGGTAGAAGCGGGCACAGCGAGGCGCTCCGCCGACCGCGAGGTGAACCTGGCGCCCATCCAGATGCAGGTCCTCGGCAATCTGGGCTCCCGACTGGCCGGACCCGACAACGAGAACAGCGCCGTCGGGGAGTTCGGCGGAGTTGCGGTATTCAGAAGAATGCAGCTGGCGGATGCCCGTGGGGAGTTGGTCAGCGTAGGGCGGAATGATCGGGGTGTGGTATCCGCCGGTGGCGATCACCACCCGGTCCGCCGTCACCGCTCCAACCGTCGTCGAAAGGGCATAGCCGTCCTCGGTTTGGCTGAGCCCAGTGACTTCCACCCCTTCGACGACCGGTGCATCGAATGACCGGGCATAGTCGGTGACGAACGTGTGAACCTGTTCGCGGGTCATGAACCCGTTTGGGTCGTCCGCCTTGTACACCCATCCTGGTAGGCGGCATTGCCAATTCGGGGTGACCAGAGTGAAGTTGTCCCACCGGCCCGTCCGCCATTCGTGAGCGATCGTCTCCCGCTCAAGCAGCACGTGGTCGACGCCCTCCTCCGTGAGCAGCTTGCTCAGGGAGAGGGCGGCTTGTCCCGCGCCGATGATGGCTACCTCGAAGTGGCTGTGATTCGTAAGTGCGACCATGTCAGGCCTCCAGTGGTGGCAGCATCGAGAGGACCCTCACTGCGGCGGACGGGTTGAAGTTCTGGGCGGTGGCGAGGATCTCGGCCTTCTGCTGCATCGCGGATGTGCATTCGAAACCAAACTTGGCCCTGACCCGGGCGCTGGCGACATCGAGCGCTTCGGCACTCTTGGTGACAAATTCCTGCAGCGGGTACTCGGAACCGGCGGAGAGGAAGTCGTGCATCACCAGAGATGGTGAGTAGAGATTGGCGACGGTTCCGTCAGGCCAGCGGACGGTGAAAGTCATTTCAGGCATTGATCGATTCCCATTCGGTCTCAGCATCGGCATAGGAACTCGGACGACGGTCTCTGAGGTGGAACATCGAGCGGCGGGCGGTCGCGAGAACATCCGCAATATCGACCTCGGCGATAGCGAGGCCTGCATCAACACCCGTCGTCGCGAGGACGTCACCACCAGGCCCGACGACCTTGGCGCTGGCGACGAACCGCAGCGAGCCGAACTCGCCTGCCTGGTTGGAGGCGACCCACACGACCTGGTTCTCGAGCGCTCTGGCCTGGTCGAAGATGTTGAACCGCTTCGTCCAGCGGTCCTCGCTCAGGTCGGCCGCACCCGCGGTGCGAGAACCTGGCCACGCGGAGATGCAGACGATCACCTCGGCGCCGTCCAGCGCCAGCGCGCGGGCGGACTCGGGGAACGCTTTGTCGTAGCAGATCATCATGCCGATGCGGCCGATCGGGGTGTCGAAGGCGGTGAAGCTCTCCCCCGCGGCATACGACATGTTTTCGCCCAACGGTTGATGCACCTTGCGATGGATGCCCAACACTCCGCTGCCGTCGAGCGCGATCGCCGTGTTGTATCGGATGATGGCGCCGTCCTGCTCGTCGGCCTCGCAGATGCCGATCACCACGATGATGTCGCCGGCCAAGTCGATCACCCGTGCGATCTCTGGCCCGTCCACCCGCAACGCGGGCGGTAGGGACTTGGGCTTGCGGGAGTCTTCAGGGCCGCCGAGGCTGGAGAGGTATCCGCCGAGCGCGGCCTCCGGCAGCGCCAGCAGTCGCACTCCGCGTGACCGGGCTTCGCTGAGGAGGGTCCCTATGGTCGCATAATTCTGTTCGAGATCTCGACCGAAGTTCGCGGCGGCGGCCGCGAGAGTTGTCATTGTCATTGTTCTTGTTATGCCCTTCCGAGGCCAGTTACCGCACCGCGCAGCGCTGTCGTGGTCTGTCCGTCAGGCCAGCGCAGCTGCACCCCGCGTTCGATTGTCAATGTGCCGCATTCGCGTGTCTCCACGAGGGGGGAAGACATCCTGGATTCGCCTGGCCGGTCGGTGGTGATCATCCCGAACCCGGGAAAACAGGTCAACCAATCTGCGGCGGCGACTCCTTTCGGAGTGGGAACGCTTGCGACATCCACGACTGCGCCATAGCCGCTGGCTTCGGCGAGCATGCCGATCGTGCCGACCAAACCGGCCATGCTGATGTCCTTCGCGGCGGCGGGCGCGGCCGTGGCAACCAAACCGGCCATGGCACGGAGTTCCTCGCCGCTTCGATGTGAAGTTGAGTCCCATTGCATCCCGGTATAGCGAGGGTGCCATCCGCCGCTCGTGTCGACCGAGACCGTCACCGCATGACCGAGACGTCCACCACCTCCGGGGATCGGCGTATCCGTTCGCCCGAGCGCTGTCACTGCCAAGGAGGCTGGCACCCCGAGCTGGGTGTGGCCGCCCAGAATCGGGGCGCCCCAGGCGGCAGCTCCGTTACGCAGCCCAGTGAACACCCGGGCTGCGAAGGAGGCATCGCGTGCGCCGAGTGCATCGAAGAGTCCAACGACTCTGGCACCCATCGCGCTGAGGTCGTTGACGTTTACGAGCACCGCACACCAACCTGCCCATTCGGGGTCGCGCTCCACAAGTGACGGAAGAATCGCATCGCACGCGGCAATGACATCGGTGCCAGCGATGGGTGCGCCATCGTCTCCCACGAATCCATTACCGCCCAGAGACTGCGGCGGAGCGTCCGTCCAGGCCTCGAACGGGTCCAGCAGGCCGGCGAGGAACGCCTTGCTCGAGTTCGCGAGACGCTCGATCCGATCGATCGGCCACCGCATGTGCGCATGCTCGACTCCGGCCACGATCGCGGTTCCCAGCCGGCTCCAACCGAGCCGATCGAATAGTGGCTGGTTCCGCAGCTGAACGTTCG
>JAUZFY010000071.1 GCA_030840185.1 Microbacteriaceae bacterium
GGTCGCTACGCGAGCTCGCCCTGGTACCGGCGATCGCGGTGCTCATCGTGGTCGGGATCTTCACGAGCCCGGCGTTCTTCACGACGTCGAACCTCTCGAACACCGCACAGTTCTCCGCCGCCCTCGGACTCGTCGTCGTTGCGGAGTCGCTGATCCTGCTCACGGGGAGCTTCGACCTCTCGCTGCAGTCGATCTACGGCCTCGCACCGATGATCGGCGCGTGGCTGATGGTGTCGAAGGATGGTCAGGGGCTCGGAACGCACTGGAATCCCGCCGTCGGCATCCTCGTCGTGATCGCGATCGGCGCGGCCGTCGGCTTCTTCAACGGGCTCATGATCGTGAAGCTCCGCTTCAACGCCTTCATCTTCACGCTCGCGATGCTGATCCTGCTTGCCGGGCTGCAGCAGGGCATCGTCAGCGGACGGACGATCTACGAGATGCCGCCATCGTTCATCTACCTCGGCTCGGCCTACTGGGGCGGCTTCCCGGTCTCCGCCTGGGCGACGGGCGCCGCCTTCCTCGTGGCCGGAGTGTTCCTGCGCTACCACCGCAACGGTCGCGCGATCTATGCGATCGGCGGCAACCTCGAGGCCGCGCGTGCGGCCGGGATCAAGGTCGACCGCATCCGCATCGCGGTCTTCACCGTCGCGGGCATGCTGGCCGCGATTGCCGGCCTGATGATCGCCGGCCAGGTGGTCGCGGTCACGGCGAACCAGGGGAACAACCTGATCTTCACCGTCTTCGCCGCAGCCGTGATCGGCGGCATCGAGCTCGAGGGCGGCCGCGGGCGGATGATCGGGGCGTTCACGGGTGTGGTGCTGCTCGGACTCGTCAACAACGTCCTCGTCCTCCGGAACACGTCGACGTTCTGGATCGACGCCGCGAACGGGGCGATCATCCTGATCGCGCTCGGGCTCGCCCGAGTGATCGGCACCGTGCGAACGTAGACGCCACAGTCGTATGTGACTATCGGCTCACAGGCGCGCCGGGCAAGAATTGACTGCGCCCGACGCAACGCACGATCTGCTAGGCAGGTCCGCCAACCCGGTCCGCGACGTCCTATGTCTAGCTGGTACCGAAGCCATGCTTCTGCGGTGTGTGCCGTGCGCAGAAAGCACAGGCAGTGAGGGTCGAATATCGCGCGCGCTCGTATACTCGGGGCACATGGAGAAGCAGCGCGCGCGACTCGCAGTCGACATCGGCGGAACATTTACGGATGTCGCGCTAGACGTTGCCGGCGCACTCACTACCGCCAAGGTTTTAACAGTCAAGGGCGATCCGGTGCGAGGTGTGCTCGAGGCCATCGGCACAGCGCTGACTGCGGCAGCACTCGCTCCGGCTGACGTCGAGACTGTCATACATGGCACGACGCTTGCGACAAATGCACTCATTGAGCGCACTGGCTGCGTCGTCGGGGCGATCTTGACCGAGGGATTTCGCGATATCCTCGAGATCGGCTACGAGCGTCGTTACGATCAGTACGACATCTTTCTCGAGAAGCCGGACGTGCTCGTTCCACGCGACCGCTGCTTCACCGTGCCAGAGCGCGTCGATGTCTTCGGCCGCGTCATCACGCCTCTCGACGAACGGGCCGTCGAACCGCTCCTGGATCAACTCGATTCCGCCGGGGTAGATGCAGTTGCGGTGTGCTTCCTGCATAGCTATCGAAACGGCGAGCATGAACGCCGCGTGGCCGAATTGCTCGCGGCCAGACGTCCGGCCCTCGCCATCAGCCTTTCAAGCGAGGTTTCGCCCGAGAGCCGAGAATACGATCGCCTGTGCACGACCGTCGCGAATGCGTACATCACGCCGCTCATGACTCGCTACCTCAGTGACCTCGACGCCGGACTTCGGGACGGCGGTTTCAATTGTCCGCTCCTCATCATGAACTCTGGTGGGAGCATGACCACGCTCGAGACATCGATGAGGTTTCCGATCCGTCTTGTCGAATCGGGACCGAGCGGTGGGGCGATCCTCGCCTCGCGAGTCGCAAAGCAAGCAGGGTTCGACAAGATCGTGTCGTTCGACATGGGGGGCACAACAGCCAAGATCTGTCTCATCGACGACGGCAAGCCGCAAACGTCGCGACACTTCGAAGTCGCTCGCGCGGCCCGATTCATTCGCGGCAGCGGTTTCCCGATTCGCATTCCCGTGATCGAGATGATCGAGATCGGCGCCGGCGGAGGTTCGATCGTCTCCGTCGACGCCATCAGCCGCATCACGATAGGCCCGCGTAGTGCAGGCTCGGAGCCGGGGCCGGCCTCGTACGGTCGCGGTGGGACCGAAGCGACCGTGACCGACGCCGATGTCGCGGCCGGCTACCTCGACCCCGACACGTTCGCCGAAGGGCGGCTTCGCCTCGACATCGAGATGGCTCGCGCCGCGCTCGACCGGGACGTCGGCGGCCCGCTCTCGCTGCCGTCGGAGGCTGCAGCGGTCGGCGTGTCGCAGGTAGTCGACGAGACCATGGCGAATGCAGCTCGTATTCACGCGATGGAACGCGGCAAGACCTTCGGCGACAGAGTGCTGGTCGCGTTCGGAGGCAACGGACCGCTGCATGCCGCGCAGGTCGCGAAGAAACTCGGGATCCGCCGGATCGTCGTTCCCCCGGATCCCGGAGTCGGATCGGCGGTCGGATTCCTGGACGCCCGCGTTTCCTACGAGACGGTTCGCAGCCTCAACATGCTGCTCAGCGACTTCGACGTCGATGCGGTGAACGGCCTCTTCGTCGCAATGGAACGCGAGGCCGATGAGATCGTCCGGGCCGGCGCGCACGGAGCGGAGCGGACGACGAGGCGCACGGCGTTCATGCGCTATCACGGGCAGGGCCATGAGATCGAGGTCCCGGTCGCGAGCGGGATCCTCACATCCTCGGATGCTCGTGCGCTCCGCTCGGAATACGAGCGGCAGTACGCGCGTGTGTATGCACGTCACGTTCCGGACATGGAGATCGAGATCATGAACTGGGCTGTGGTGGTCGCGACGATCGAGGAGGAGTCTGCGGCGCCCGAAACGGCCCCACTCCATCCCAGACGAAGACCGGATCCCGAGGGATTCAGGTCGGTCCAGCTGGGTGCGACCGGCGAGCCCACCGACGTCCCCCGCTTCGACCGACGCACCCTCCTGCCGGGCGACTGCTTCCCGGGACCAGCTCTGGTCGTCGAGGCGCAGGCGACGACCTACGTCGCGCCAGAGTTCGAGCTCGCGGTGGATGCAGCGCGGAACCTCGTACTGACCAGGAGCACGCCGTGAGTCGCCTCTCCGCAGCGACGGCGCGAGCCATCGAGCTGCAGGTCATGTGGAGCCGTCTCGCTGCCGTCGTGGAAGAGCAGGCGCAAGCGCTCATCCGCACCGCCTTCAGCCCCATCGTACGGGAGTGCGGCGACATCTCGGCGGGGATCTTCGACACCGACGGTCGCATGCTGGCCCAGGCCGTCACCGGCACACCGGGCCATGTGAATACGATGGCGGAAGGGGCGAAGCACTTTCTGCACGCCTTCCCGGTGTCGGCGATGCGGCCGGGCGACATCTACGCCACCAATGACCCGTGGCTCGCCACCGGCCACCTGAACGACATCTTGCTGCTCGCACCGGTGTTTCACAAGGATGCGCTGATTGGCTTCGTGTCCTGCACGTCGCACCTGTACGACCTGGGCGGTGTGGGCATGGGACCCGATGGCTCCGACGTATTCGACGAGGGCCTTCTGATCCCGATGGTGACGCTGGTCGACTCGGGATCGATCAACCAGTTGCTGCTGGAGATGATCAAGGCGAACTCACGCGCTCCGATCTCGAATGAGGGCGACCTGTACGCCCTGATCTCCTGCTGCGAGGTAGGGGCGCTGCGCCTCGTCGAGATGATGGACGAGTTCGCGATCGATCGACTCGACGAGCTTGCCGACTACATCTGCGAGACGTCGCATCACGCGACGCTCGAGGCGATCCGCGAAATCCCACCCGGGGTGTACCACAACTCGATGCGCGTTGACGGGTACGAGTCGGAGATCGAGCTGCGCGTCGCGCTGAGCGTCAACGACGACTCGATGATTGCCGACTTCTCGGGCTCGTCGCCGTGCTCGGAGAAGGGCGTGAACGTCCCGATCAACTACACGGCGGCGTACGCGACGTTCGGCTTGAGATGCATCGTGGGCCGAGGTATTCCGAACAACGCGGGCTCGCTCGAGCCGTTTCGTGTGACGTCCCAGGAGAGCACGATACTCTCGGCGCCGCGCCCAGCACCTGTGGCGATGCGGCACATCTTCGGCCACCTCGTCAGCGACCTCGTGATCGGGTGTCTCGACCAGGCGATCCCAGGCGTCGTACCAGCGGAGAGTTGCTCCGTCATGTGGGATATCCCGCTTCGCAACGGATCGGTCGTCATGCCTGGCGAGACCCGTACGGCCTTCGCGATCGAACTGACCCACCACGGAGGCATGGGCGCACGCCCGGACAAGGACGGCCTGTCGGTGACCGCGTTCCCAAGTGGCGTATGGGGCTCCCAGGTCGAGACCACCGAGACGGTCGCGCCCGTGCGGATTCTCCGTCGTGAGCTTCGGCCTGATACCGGCGGAGCAGGGCGGTTCCGGGGTGGCCTGGGGCAGGTGATCGAGCTCGAGAGCTCGGAGAGCGCTCCGATCTCATTCTTCGGCGCCGTCGACCGGATGGAGCATCCGGCGCGCGGGCGCGATGGTGGACTACCCGGAGCATGCGGCCGTATCACCCTCTCGTCCGGACGGGAACTCTCGGGCAAGGGAAAGCAGACGATCCCCGCCGGCGAGCGCCTGGTGTTCGAGACACCGGGTGGAGGGGGCTACGGGCCTCCGCGAGACCGCGAGCTTCAGCGCGTGATCGCCGACGTGCGTGCGGGTCTCGTCTCGCCTGAGGAGGCTGCCGCGGTCTACGGCGCCGAGCTATGAGCAGTCTCGACGAGCTCGATGCCGTAGGAATGGCGGCCGCGGTGCGCACGCGTGACATCTCACCGGTCGAGCTCGTGCGGCAGGCGTTCGAACGAATCGAGGCGATCGACGGCGAGGTCAACGCGTTCGCGTTTCTGTTGAGAGACGAAGCGTCCGAGCAAGCTCGCTCGGCCGAGGCCGCTGTGCGCCGAGGTGACCCGCTCGGACCGTTTCACGGCGTGCCGATCTCCGTGAAGGAAGCGATCTGGATGCGAGGTGTTCCCTGTACGAATGGATCCCGCGCGCTGACCGGCCATATACCCGTCGAGGATGCGGCCGTCGTTCGCCGGATGCGCGCTGCCGGAGCGATCGTCGTTGGAAAGACCAACGTATCTGAGTTCTGTTACTTCGGCTGCGCGGACAACGACGTGTACGGTCTTACACGAAATCCGTGGAACCTCGACCGGACTCCCGGCGGTTCGAGTGGAGGCGCTGCCGCTGCGACGGCATACGGGGCCGTGCCCCTCTCGATCGGAGCGGATGCGGGAGGCTCGATCAGGATTCCGGCGTCGTTCTGCGGCGTCTTCGGCTACAAGCCAAGCTTCGGAGTCGTGCCGCAAGGGCCCGGATGGCCCGGCTACAAGACTCTCACGGTCAACGGGCCGATAGCACGGAGCGCGCGGGATCTCGCGGCGTGTTGCGCGGTGATCGCCGGCCCCGA
>JAUZFY010000087.1 GCA_030840185.1 Microbacteriaceae bacterium
GCAGCGGCGGGCCGACCTTTCCGATCTGGAAGTTCGAAGGAATGTTGACCGAAATGGGCGCGGTTGTCTCGGTGAGTCCGTACCCCTCCAGGATGGTGATGCCGAGGCTGCGGTAGAAGTGGCCGAGTCGAAGCCCGAGGGGGGCGGAACCGGAGACTGCAAACTTGACGTTGCCTCCCATGGCCGCCCGGATCTTGGAGAGCACGAGCCGGTCCAGGACGGCGAACTGCAGCCGAAGTTTGAACGGCACAGTGCCGGCATCGAGGGCCTTCGAGTGCGCGATCGCGACGGCGGCCGCCGTGCGGAAGATGCGGCCTTTCCCCCCGGCCTCCGCCTTTTGCTCTGACGAGTTGTAGACCTTCTCGAACACTCGCGGCACGGCGAGCAGGAAGGTCGGCTTGAACGACGCCATCGCCGACAACAACTGCTTCGCGTCCGGCTGGTGCCCCACCTTGACTCCGCCGTGCACACAGAGCACCGCAATGAACCGAGCGAAGATGTGTGCGGTGGTGATGAACAGGAGCGTGGTCGACTGGGTGTTGACGACCTCGGGGATCGCCTTCGCGGAGTTGCGCACAAGCTCGTCGAAGTTGGAGTGGGTGAGGATGCAGCCCTTCGGACGTCCGGTTGTTCCCGCCGTGTAGATGAGGGTCGCGAGGTCCGAGCCTTTCGCGATCACCCGCCGGCGTTCGATCTCCTCGTCGGGAACGCCCGTCCCAAGAGCGGCGAGCTTGTCGAGATCGTCGAGGTCGATCTGCCAGGCGTTGCGGATGAGCGGAAGATCGGCGCGAACCTCATCGAAGCGGGCGAAGTGATCGGGCGTCTCGGTGATCATGGCGATCGCCTCCGAGTCGGAGAGGTTCCATTGCACCTGACCCGGGGAGGAGGTTTCGTACACGGGAACGAGAACGGCGCCGGCGAACCAGGTGGCGAAATCGATGAGGGTCCACTCGTAGCGGGTCTTGCACATCAGCCCGATCTTGTCGCCGGGCTGGATGCCGGAGGCAACGAGACCCTTCGAGAGGGCCACGACCTGACGAAGGAACTCCGAAGCGGAGACATCCGTCCATCCGCCCGTCGGCGTGGGCCGGGCGAATAACGCAAGGTTTGGGGTTTCCCTCACGCGCTCGACAAGGAGGTCGGTTGCGTTTGCCTCGGGGTCGGCTTGCACAACTGCGGGTACGTCGAACTGTTTCACGGCAACTCCTTTGGCACCGGTTGGATATCTGCCTCAAGACTAACCGTGCGGCCGGCGGCGCGAGGCGACGGCCCGCGCGTTCCCTAAACTCATAGGTAGTACCACTCACAACAAGAAGATTCATCGTTCGTCCCGCGACAGAAATAGGTTCTCCCGTGCACGCAATCGGAATCGACATTGGCGGAACCAAGATCGCCGGGGCGCTCGTATCCGACCTTGGCGAGATCATCGCCGAGGACAGGGTCGCAACACCGACCTCGAACTCCGACGCAATCATCGACGTTGTCGTCGCGATGATTGAGAAACTCAGCGATGGGCAGGATGTCGCGGCTGCCGGTGTCGCCGCCCCCGGGTTCATCGACGCCGCGCAATCGACCGTCTACTACACACCGAACATCAGCTGGCGCCACGAACCGCTGCGCGATCGGTTGACCAAGCGGCTCGACCTCGCCATCACCATCGACAACGACGCCAACGCCGCTGGTTGGGCCGAGTTCCGTTTCGGGGCCGGACGTCTGGTGAGCGACATGACCATGCTGACGATCGGAACCGGAGTCGGTGGCGCCATCGTGACGCAGGACAGGCTCTTTCGTGGCGGCTTCGGCGCCGGCGCCGAACTCGGTCACATGAGGGTCGTGCCGGATGGGCTTCCGTGCGGGTGCGGCGCACACGGCTGCATCGAACAGTACGGATCCGGTCGTGCACTGCTCCGGATGGCGAACGCGATCGCGGATGTGGGCGGAATCGGTCTCGGCCTCGCAACAGTTCGGGAGCAACGTGGCACGCTCACCGGCCCGGACGTCGCCGCGTTGATCGTTGACGGCGACCCCGGCGCCCTCCAGGCCCTTCGCGAACTCGGCGGATGGCTCGGCCAGGCCTGCGCTTCGCTCAGCGCGGTGCTCGATCCCCAGATCTTCGTCATCGGCGGCGGGGTCGCGGTGGCGGGTGATCTGCTTCTCGACCCGATTCGCGAGTCCTACCTCAATCATTTGCCGGCTCGAGGGTTCCATCCCGAGCCGGAGTTCGTCATCGCGGAGCTGGTCAACGATGCCGGCGTGGTCGGCGCGGCAGATCTGGCGCGCCTGCACGCCGAGACCCGCTGAGCCGGGGCTGAGCCGGTAGAGTTGACCGATCTCGGAGGGAGACAGATCCGATGTTCTACTGGTTCATGAAAAATCTGGTCGCCGGACCAATTCTCAAGACCGCGTTCCGCCCGTGGGTGACCGGACACGAGAACATCCCCAAGTCTGGGGGAGTGATCATGGCGAGCAATCACCTCTCCTTCATCGACTCGGTGTTCCTTCCCCTCGTGATGGACCGGCAGATCAGCTTCCTGGCCAAGAGCGACTACTACACCGCGCGCGGGCTCAAGGGCTGGTTCACGAAGACGTTCCTCAAGGCAACAGGCATGATTCCGATCGACCGCTCCGGCGGCAAGGCGTCCGAGGCCTCGCTGCAGACCGGTCTGAGCGTCCTTGCCCGCGGCGAGGTACTCGGTATCTATCCCGAGGGCACCCGGAGCCCCGACGGCCGGCTCTACCGCGGACGCACCGGCGTCGCGCGGATGATTCTGGAGGCCGGTGTTCCGGTGGTTCCGGTGGCCATGATCGACACCGAGAAGGTCATGCCAATAGGTAAGCGACTTCCCAAGGTCCGCCGCATCGGAATTGTGATCGGCGAACCGCTCGACTTCTCCCGGTTCGAGGGGATGGAGGGCGACCGCTTCATCCTCCGCTCCATCACCGACGAAATCATGTACGAGCTCGACCGGCTTAGCGGCCAGGAATATGTCGACGTCTACGCGACTTCGGTAAAGGAGAAGCAAGCTTCGGCCAGCCGCTAGGCTGATATTTTGGGCGATCCGTCCATGGAGTAACGAAGTCTTCCCCCGCATCAGAGGAAACCCCAGCCTGTGTTCGACAGAAACGATGATCCCGTTGTGCTCGCTGATCCGTCCGTGATCGCGGGGCTCGACTATTGGCGGACCCTCCCGATCAAGCAGCAGCCGCAGTGGCCGGATACCGCCGCGGTGCAGGCCGCGTCCGCCGAGCTCGCGACTCTTCCGCCGCTCGTCTTCGCGGGAGAGGTGGACGTGTTACGCGAACGTCTCGCCGCCGCGGCTCGCGGGCACGCGTTCCTGCTGCAGGGTGGAGTCTGCGCAGAGACCTTCGCCGGGGCGACGGCTGACGCCATCCGCAACCGAGTCAAGACCGTGCTGCAGATGGCCGTGGTGCTCACCTACGGGGCATCCACCCCGGTCATCAAGATGGGGCGGATGGCCGGGCAGTTTGCCAAGCCACGCTCGAGCGACACCGA
>JAUZFY010000144.1 GCA_030840185.1 Microbacteriaceae bacterium
ATCAATCTCATCGATACCGCGGACATTTACTCGTTCGGCGAATCGGAGGAGATAGTCGGAAAGGCGCTTGCGCAGTCCGGCAGGCGCGACGACGTCGTTCTGGCCACCAAGTTCTTCAACGGCATGCAACCGCGTCCGAACTATCGAGGCGGTTCCCGGCGCTGGATCATCCGCGCCGTCGAGGATTCGCTCCGCCGTCTCGGTACCGACTACATCGACCTCTATCAGATGCACCGGCCGGACGAACACACGGATATCGAGGAGAGCCTCGGCGCACTGGACACCCTCGTGAGCCAGGGGAAGGTTCGCTACATCGGCTCGTCAACCTTTCAGCCCTCGCAGGTCGTCGAGGCGCAATGGGCTGCCCGCGAGAGGAGCACGCAGCGTTTCGTCACCGAGCAGCCGCCATACTCCTTGCTCACCCGGGGGATAGAGGCGGATCTGTTGCCGACGACCCACCGGCACGACATGGGAACCCTGGTGTGGAGCCCACTGGCCGGCGGTTGGTTGAGCGGCAAGTTCCGGAAGGGACGGGACCTGCCGACCACGCACCGGAGCGACCGTGATCCCGCACGCTATGACCTGAACAAGCCGGGCATCGCCGCGAAGTTCGAGGCCGCAGACAAGCTGGGTGCTCTCGCCGATGAGCTTGGCGTCTCGCTCGTGCATCTCGCGATCGCCTTTGTTCTTCGCCATCCGGGTGTCACGAGCGCGATCATCGGTCCGCGCACCATGGAACAACTCGAGTCACAGCTCGACGCCGCATCGCTTCAGCTCGATGCATCCACGCTCGACCGCATCGACGAGATCGTGCCACCGGGCACGAACCTGAATCCGGATGACGCGGGGTTCAGCAACTACTGGCTGGCACCGGAGCGCCGCCGCCGTTGAACGATTCGCCAGCCGCGGCCAACCCTGTTTCACCGGGGGCCTAGTTTTCGTCGAGCCCGGCGCCGCCAGTCCCGCACGGGATGCAGACGGCCTCGTGCATCCCGGTGACTCGGCGCCGTGGCGACCGGAGTCATTGCCGTGGCGATCGCACTTGTCTACGTCGGTCCCGGGCGCGAGTGCCGCATGGCGGACCCATGCGGCTGCGCCGTAGGAGTCAGTTCCGGAGGTCTTCGAGCGACTCGCCGGTCGGGTCCTCCGCGCTTGCGCCAACCAGGTCGGCGCCTCCTACCGGTATGCCTGCCCACGAGAGGAGAGTCCACCCCTCCCCGGGGGTGCCAGTCAGTTCCACGACCCCGGTGTTGTCCAGCTCATTGGTGCCGGCGAAGACCGGCGGCACGTTTCGTGCCCGACCGGCTGTCCACACCCGGATCGCCGCCCCGTGGCTGAACACCGCCGCCGTTCCCGCGACCTCTGCCACCTTTTCAATGTCCGTGTCGAATCGCTCGAAGAAGGCGTGACCGTCCGAGCCGCCGGGCATCCGGACGTCCAGGTCTCCCGAGCCCCACGCGAACGCGGTCTCGAGGTAGACGCGAGCCGACGCCCGATCGTTTCGCCCCTCGAGAGATCCGGCTTCGATTTCGTGCAGGCCTTGAAGCACTCGCGCCTCGAGTTCACGATCGGTGGCTAACGGGTCCGCGGTCAGCTGGGTTCGAAAGAGAGTCGAGGTGAAGATCGCATCGATCGGTTCGTCGCGAAGGGCGTGCGGGATCGCGGCCGCCTGGCGCGCGCCGAGCTCTGTGAGCCCCGGTCCGGGCGCGGCGGTGTCCAGTTGGCCGAGAACGTTGGCCGGTGTCTGTCCGTGACGGATGAGGAGGAGTCGCATAGACCATCCAGCCTAGGCATAGCAGCCTGAATCTGGACCAACGAAGTGGCAAGATACATAAGATGACTTACCTCGCCTCGGACTCCCGATACACCCCAATGCCCTACCGTCGCACCGGACGAAGCGGGCTCAAGCTCCCCGCGGTCTCGCTCGGCCTGTGGCAAAATTTCGGTCGCGACGTTCCGATGGACCGGCAGCAGCAGATCCTGCGACGCGCCTTCGACCTCGGAGTGACCCACTTCGACCTCGCGAATAATTACGGCCCGCCCTACGGCAGCGCCGAGGAGGGTTTCGGGGAGCACCTGCGTCGCGACTTCTTGCCGTACCGCGACGAGCTGGTGATCTCGACGAAGGCCGGATACGACATGTGGCCCGGCCCCTACGGCGACAACGGATCGCGCAAGTACCTGCTCGCCAGCCTCGACCAGTCGTTGGAGCGGATGGGGCTCGACTACGTCGACATTTTCTACTCGCACCGCGCCGACCCGAGCACACCGCTCGAAGAAACGATGGGCGCGCTGCACACCGCAGTCACCTCCGGCCGGGCCCTCTACGCCGGCATCTCGTCCTACTCACCGGAACGCACACGGGAGGCTGCCCGCATCCTCAGCGATCTCGGCACTCCGCTGCTCATCCACCAGCCCTCCTACTCCATGTTCAACCGCTGGATCGAGGATGGGCTGCTCGAGACTCTCGAAGACCTCGGCGTCGGCTGCATCGCCTTCTCCCCGCTCGCGCAGGGATTGCTCACTGACCGCTACCTCGGCGGAATTCCCGCGGATGCCCGCGCGGCTCGAGAGGGATCGATGAGCAAGAACATGGTCAACGACGACACCCTCGCTGCCATCCGTGGGCTCACCGACATCGCCGAGAGCCGCGGTCAGACCCTCGCTCAGCTCGCCATCGCCTGGACTCTGCGCGACTCGAACGTCACCTCGGCGCTCGTCGGGGCTTCCTCTGTCGCCCAGCTCGAGGCGAATCTCGCGTCGGTCTCGCGGTTGGATTTCACCGCACAGGAGCTGTCGGCGATCGACGAATTCGCCACGGACATGGACATCAACCTGTGGGCGGACTCCAGCGACGTCAAGTAGTTCAACATCGTCTTCACAGCGCGGCACTCTCCGCGTAG
>JAUZFY010000163.1 GCA_030840185.1 Microbacteriaceae bacterium
AGGGTCCAACTCGCGCGAGGCGCGGGAGTCGAGCACGATCAACCGCACGTCGTCGAAGTCTCGGCAGTAGCTCCACCGGTAGCTCGTCGGCTCCTTGTCGGAGCGGTCGGCGAACGCGTCGATGGCGGCGCTGAGGTCGAGTTCTGCTTCGTCCGGGTGAGCCGCAATCAGTCGCCAGAGCGGATCCTCGATTCGCTGCCGCGGCGACAGGTTGCCGAGGTGCTGGTACACCCAGTACGACGCGAGTCCGGCGACGATGCGCCCCTGCCACCACGGCTTGCGTTCCATGTCATGCTTCCAGCTCACAGAAGAATTCCAGTCGTCCCGGATGTCATGGTCGTCGAACATCATCGCGCTCGGCACGGTCGACATCAGCCACCGGTTGGCCTCGTCGGACCAGGCGAGCTTGTAGAGGTGCGAATACTCCTCGTAGTCCACGAGCTCGTCCCCGGGAGGGTCCTTGATGTCCCGCCGGGACTCAATAAACTCCGTCATCGCCTCACTAGCCGAGTCGGCGTAGACCTGGTCTCCGAGAAAAAGGAGCAGGTCTGGTCCGGTGGAATGGCCCATCGAGAGCTGGAACGCAAAAGCTCGCAGTGCGTCGACCCCGTGCTGCCGGTTTCCGGTCTCGTCATGGGGGACGCTGGTGCGGCACGACCCGAAGGACAGGCGCAGCCGCCTACCGGTTTGACGCGTCGAAATGACGGATGGGGGAAACTCCGACGTCGGCTCTGGCCACACACCGACCCCGTTCACCATCACGGAATAGGCCGTCGCGGACCCCGGCTCAAGGCCGTCGACGTGCACGAGTGCGTAGTGATGATTGTGCACAGCGAAGGTGCGCGCCATCCACTCCCCGTTCTCGGCGCCCACGACCACCGTCGCACAGTCGCGAGTCTCGACCCAGATAGCGGCCGAAGTCTCGTCGACGTACCGCAGTATCGGGCCGAGAACCAACGGCGAAGTGGTCATGTCTCAGTTCTCGAGCGCATTCGGGCCACCGCGGTCACGGTACCTCGGGCGCGGCCGGGGCAGCGTCCTCGCGCGCCGTGATCGTATCGGCGCCGTCGTGCTGTCGCCGACTGGCGAACAGGAACGGGATCCCGACGAGCTCCACGACGCCACCGATTACGAGCGATGTCCCGTAGCCCCAAAGGTCGGCGGAGCGGCCGAGGGCCGGCTGGATGAACACCCCGCCGAGGCTGCCGAACAGCGAATCGAACGACAGCACGGTCGCGCGCTGCTTCGATGGGATCATGTCGTTGAGGTAGGCCTGCCGCACGGGCCCTGCGACGGCGAACACGAATCCCCAGACCACCAGGAAGACGATCGCGAGCCAGAAGAGACTGTTCACGCCGAGCAACACGAGCACGACGATGCTCGTGAGGGAAGCCGCGATCACCGTGGTGGTCCGCCTGGCGAACAGTCCGCGGATCCGGGGCGCCAGCATGCCGCCGGCCACCTGCGACAGCGAGAGGGCGGCCGCGGCCAACCCGGCGATGGAGTAGGCCGACTTGTCGCCGTACAGCTCAAGCAGATAGGGCTGCAACGCGTAGAAGGCGTAGATCCCCACCCCGGATGCGAACGGTGCGGAGAGAATCACGTAGCGTACCGAGCGCCTCTTTAGCCCGTGCTCGACCGACTGCGTCAGGACGTTCCGGGTCGCCTTCAGCGGCCTCATTGAGCGATCCGGGACGAAACCCAGGTCCTTCATCACGAAGAACGCGAACACGAACATGAGGATGAGTACCCCGGCGCGCAACAGGAACGGAACCCCGAGGTTGGTCGCCTGCGCGATGACGCCACCCAGTACCGAGCCGGTGAACATGGCGACCCCGGTCACCACGAGCCCTCTGCCGAACACGGCCTCAAGACTGCCGGTGTACCCGGTAGAGGTCAGCGCATCGACTAGCCAGGCATCCACCGCGCCGGAGAAGAAGGTGAAGCCGAGACCAAGCAGCACCGACACGATCGCCCACCAGGCGAATGGTGCGTGCCAGAGCCACAGCATCCAGTAGAGCCCGGTGGTGACGGATAGCGTGATGGTCCCAAGCAGATAGGACGCCTTCCTCCCCACCGTATCGGCGACAACCCCGGTCGGGATTTCAAAAATCACCATGCCCGCGGTGAAGAACGCGTTCGCGGCGAAGGCTTCGAAGTTCGACAGCCCCGCGTTCAGCAAGAAGAGAGTGTTGATCCCCCAGATGAACGATGCCGCCAGCGTGTTGCCGAGCAGGAGGATCAAGTAGACACGCTGGACGCGCCGCGCCGCCGGGTTCATGACCCGCGACCGATCGGCATTCTCCATCCCGTCACACCAGCAATCATCGACCCGATCGACGCGGATGGCTAGGCTTCCGGCCCACGCGTGCCGGCGACCGCCTGCCCTGTCGGAGTTGTGTCGACGCGTTAGGAGGTTCGCACGGATTCGATTCGCCGTTCAGCCTGGTGAATCGCCCAGGCGGCGTTTACCAGGCCAACGTGGCTGAATGCTTGGGGAAAATTTCCGAGTTGCTCTCCGGTGGTCGAATCAATTTCTTCGGCGAGGAGACCAACATCATTGACGTGCTTTACAACGTTGTCGAATACCACCCGAGCTTCATCGACGCGGCCGGCATCTGCGAGTACCTGCGCGAGCCAGAACGTACACAGCAGAAAACTGCCTTCGTTGCCGGTGACCCCGTCGACGCCGGACTCGGTTTGGTATCGAATGACCAGCCCTCGTTCATCAGTAAGTCTCTCGATGATGGCGTCGACTGTTGACAGAACTCTCGAATCCGAGGCAGGCAGAAAGCCGACGATGGGGATCATCAATGCAGCGGCATCGAGATCGGGCGAAGCGAAGGACTGAGTGAAAGCGCCGGCCTGTACGTTCCACCCCTGGTCCAGGATGGCCACGCGAATGCCGTCGGCCGCCTCGGCCCATTCTTTCGCCCGGTGGATGGCGTGCAGCTGCCCGGCCATGCGCACCGCCCGGTCAAGCGCCACCCAACACATCAGTTTGGAGAATAGGAAATGCTTCGGCGCTCCGCGGATCTCCCAGATCCCATTGTCTTTTTGCTGCCATTGACCGGCTGCTGCGTCGGCGAGCGCGATCAGGAACGTACGGGTCGCTTGGTTCATCTCACCAAGCTGGTCGCGCAGCACAAGGGCGGCGTCGAGAAGTTCGCCATATACATCAAGTTGGGGTTGATCCCAGGCTCCATTACCGACCCGTACGGGCGAGCTCCCCCTCCATCCGCGAAGTTGCGGCAAGGTCCGTTCCGACAGATCGTGTTCACCGCCGATGCCGAA
>JAUZFY010000177.1 GCA_030840185.1 Microbacteriaceae bacterium
TTCGACAAAGCAACTCGCCTCTATCCCGGCTCGACCCGACCGGCAGTCGACTCCCTCGACCTGTCCGTCGCTGATGGCGAGTTTCTCGTTCTCGTCGGCCCGTCGGGCTGTGGAAAGTCCACGTCCCTTCGCATGCTCGCGGGACTCGAAGAGGTCAACGACGGAAACATCCTGATCGGCGACCGCAACGTCACCGACGTTCCGCCGAAGGATCGCGACATCGCGATGGTCTTCCAGAACTACGCCCTGTACCCGCACATGACCGTCGCAGAGAACATGGGATTCGCGCTGAAGATCGCGGGAGTCAACAAGGATGAGCGCGCAACTCGCGTTCTCGAGGCTGCGAAGCTGCTCGACCTCGAACCGTACCTCGGCCGCAAGCCGAAGGCGCTCTCCGGTGGTCAGCGTCAGCGCGTCGCCATGGGCCGCGCGATCGTCCGCCAGCCCCAGGTCTTCCTCATGGACGAGCCGCTGTCGAACCTCGACGCCAAGCTTCGCGTTCAGACCCGCACCCAGATCGCTTCGCTCCAGCGTCGTCTTGGCGTCACAACCGTCTACGTGACCCACGACCAGACCGAAGCGCTCACCATGGGCGACCGCATCGCGGTGCTCAAGGATGGCGTCCTTCAGCAGGTGGGAACGCCTCGCGACCTGTACGCCAACCCGAGGAACGTCTTCGTCGCCGGATTCATCGGTTCGCCGGCCATGAACCTGTTCACCGCGGACCTCGTCGAGGGTGGCCTGAAGTTCGGAACCGCAATCGCGGCTCTTGACCGCTCATCCATGGCCGCGACCAATAACACCAAGGTCACGATCGGTGTTCGCCCCGAGGATGTCAAGGTCTCCCCGACCGGCGAGGGCCTCAAGGTCAGCGTAGATGTCGTCGAGGAGCTTGGAGCGGACGGCTACCTGTATGGTCACACCGAGATCGATGGTTCCCGAGTGGATGTCGTCGCTCGCGTTGACGGTCGCGCGCACCCGAACGCCGGTGACACCGTGTTCATCACCCCCGAGCCGGCGCACATCCACGCGTTCGACATCGAGTCCGGCGATCGGCTGAGCAAGGCGGTCGTGGACTAATCTCCCGGCAAAATAACGTAAAGTGCGGGCGACGAGAAATCTCGTCGCCCGCACTTACGTTTTTTGTATCCACACGTGATTCCACTCCAGTCTTGTTGCGTTTGCGTCCTCTCCCCCGCAGCGCAGCATTCATCGGCACGGTTAGGCATTGCTCATGAGCGGCTCCCTCAACATCACCTCAGCCACGGCCGATCCGGCCCTGCTCGACCTTCCCTGGAACCTGCCACTTGATGAGTGGCCGGAGAGCGTGATCGCGGCACTGCCGAAGGGCATCTCTCGTCACCTTGTGCGGTTCGTGCACCTGAGCGGCTATGTCATTGCCATCAAGGAAACTTCGGCCGAGCTGGCCAAGCGCGAGTACGAGATGCTTCGCACTCTGCAGAAACTCGACGTGCCGTGCGTCGACCCGGTTGCCGTCATCACCAACCGCACCGACGACGACGGAATGGAGCTGAACTCGGTGCTCGTGACCCGACACCTCAAGTTCTCGCTGCCCTATCGCGCCCTTTACTCGCAGACGCTCCGGCCGGACACCGCGACCCGAACGGTCGACGCTCTCGCGGTGTTGCTCGTGCGACTGCACATCATCGGGTTCTTCTGGGGCGACGTGTCGCTCTCCAATACGCTGTTCCGACGGGACGCCGGGTCGTTCGCCGCGTATCTCGTCGACGCGGAGACCGGGCAGTTGTACAACGGGCTGTCCAATGGGCAGCGCGAGAACGACCTGGAGATTGCGCGAGTCAACATCGCGGGCGAACTTCTCGACCTCGCGGCCGGCGGTCGCCTCGAAGAGGGCCTCGACCCGGTCGAGGTCAGCAATGGAATCGTCGCCGCCTACCGAAACCTGTGGAAAGAGCTCACCGGTTCCGAGTCCTTCTCCTCCTCGGAACGCTGGCGGATCAACGAACGGGTCGAGCGTCTCAATCGGCTCGGGTTTGATATCGAAGAGCTCGCGATCAAGACCGACGATTCCGGCTCGAAGGTGCGGATCCAGCCGAAGGTCGTGGACGCCGGCCACCACCAGAGGCGGCTCTTGCGCCTCACCGGCCTCGATGCCCAGGAGAACCAGGCCCGCAGACTGCTCAACGACCTCGACTCCTACACCGCCCGCTTCCACAAGCAGGGCATGGATGAGGAGATGGCCGCGCACGAATGGCTCGCGAAGGTGTTCGAGCCCGTCTCCCGCGCCATCCCGCGCGAACTCAAGGGCAGGCTCGAGCCGGCGGAGGTGTTCCACCAACTGCTCGACCACCGCTGGTATCTCTCCCAGAACGAGAACCGGGACGTTCCGCTCGCCGAGGCGGTCAGTTCTTACGTCGACAACGTGTTGCGGCACCGCCGCGACGAGGCGACGGTAATTGCGCCGGCGACGGGAACCATCACCCTGCCGGTCGACATCGTGGCGGACGGCGACTGGCGCTCAAAGGTCTAGGTCAACCGACAGCGAATGCGGCATCCACCAGGCCGCGACTACTTCTTCTTGGCGCGCTGCTTCGAT
>JAUZFY010000178.1 GCA_030840185.1 Microbacteriaceae bacterium
ACCCGCTCAAAACCAGCCTTCACTCCGCTGCGGTCCCTCAGCCCGAAGGTTCCCATGTCCAGGTTCTCGAGCACCGTCATTCCGGGGAACACGCCGCGGCCTTCCGGCGCCTGGGAAATCCCCTTGACGACGCGGATGTGCGCCTTCATCTTGGTGATGTCCTCGCCGTCGAAGGTGATCGAACCACTTCGCGGGTTGAGGAGACCGGAAATCGTCTTCATCGTGGTCGACTTGCCGGCGCCGTTCGCCCCGATCAGGCTCACGATCTCGCCCTCGTCTACCGCAAACGACATGTCGTGAATGGCCTCGATGCGCCCGTAGCTGACGCTCACGTTCTTCAGTTCAAGCAGCGTCATCTTCTGGCTCCCCCAGGTATGCTGCCACGACGCGAGGGTCGTTGCGGATCTCGGCCGGCAGCCCGTCGGCAAGTTTCTTTCCGAATTCGAGCACGACGATTCGGTCGGTCACGCCCATGACGAGCTTCATGTCGTGTTCGATCAGCAGAACGGTGTACCCGTCGCTCCGGATGGCGCGGATGAGCGTCATGAGCTCTTCCTTCTCCGCCGGGTTGAAGCCGGCCGCCGGTTCGTCGAGGCAGAGCACCTTCGGGTCGGTTGCGAGTGCGCGCGCGATCTCGAGCCGGCGCTGGTGTCCGTAGGAGAGGTTGCGCGAGAGCACCGCGGCATTCTCGGCGATGCCGACGAACTCGAGCAGGGCCATCCCACGCTCGATCGCGGTGCGCTCTTCCCTGCGGTGGCGCGGCACGCGGAAGAGGGCGCCGAGCACGCTCGTCCCGTGCCGGGCATCGAGCCCGACGACCACGTTCTCGAGTGCCGTCATCTCGCCGAACAGGCGAATGTTCTGGAAGGTACGCGCGAGACCTAGCCGCGTGATCTTGTGCTGCTGGCGTCCGCCGAGAGACTCACCCTCGAGCAGAACCTGGCCGCTCGTCGGCTTGTAGACGCCCGTCATCGCGTTGAAGCACGTCGTCTTGCCCGCCCCATTTGGTCCGATGAGCCCGAGGATCTCGCCGCGCTTGATGTTGAATGAGACGTCGTCGAGGGCGACGAGGCCGCCGAACTTCACGGTGAGGTTCTTGACTTCCATGATGTTGTCGCCGACGCCGACCGAGATCTCACGCTCGGGGGCGGCTCCTTCGGCCACCTCTGGGGCAATATCGAGTTCCGCGAGTTCCGTCGGACCGTGCGAAGTCAGATCGGCACCCGCTTCCGGTGAAATGCTCATTGCGCGGTCCCTTCGATCTTGGTTCCCGCCGTCGACGGCGGTTCGGCCCGGCTCCTGGCTGCCACCCGCGCGTACGTCACCTTCCCGTAGGCGAGCAGCCTCTGCCGGGCCGGCAGCAGTCCCTTTGCCCGGAAGATCATGAGCACCACGAGCACGACCCCGAAGATGAGGTACTTGTAGTCCGCGATTGCCGTGAAGCGCAGCGGCAGGTAGGCGACGACGGCCCCTCCGAGGATGGCGCCGACCTTGTTGCCCGAGCCGCCGAGCACGACCGCGGCGAGGAACAGGATCGAGGTCTGCACGTCGAATTTCTGGTTGTTAATGAACCCGGTCGCGCCTGCCGAGAGCGCGCCAGACAGACCGCCGATTCCGGCGCCGATCGCGAACGCCCACACCTTGTACTTGAAGGTCGGGACACCCATGATCTCTGCCGCGTCCTCGTCTTCCCGGATGGCGACCCACGCGCGACCGACCCGGCTCCGCTCGAGGTTGCCCGCCAGCAGCAGAATGACGATCAGCACCGTGATGGTGAGCCAATACCACGGCGTGCCGTTCGAGTTCGAGAAGATCGGGTGGCCATCGGCCGCGGTCCCGGGCGGGTGTCCGACGTTTTGGAAGCCGACCTGCCCCTTCATCGCCGGGATGATCGTCGCCAGGATGCGCACGATCTCTCCGAAGCCGAGGGTTACGATCGCGAGGTAGTCGCCGCGCAGTCGGAGCGTCGGCACGCCGAGCAGAACCCCGAAGAACATCGCGACGGCCATGGCCACCGGGAGCGTCCAGAGGTACGGAATGTGGAGATACGGCGAGTCCGGACTGGTGAACATCGCCGCGGTATAGGAGCCAACGGCGAAGAAGGCGACGTACCCTAGGTCCAGCAGGCCGGCGTAGCCGACGACCACGTTGAGGCCGACGGCAACAAGGGCGAAGATCGCCATTTGCAGGCACGTGATCGGCCAGTCGTTGCCGGGTTCCGAGGTGATCAGCGGCGGGTTCAGCACCGGCAGGGCGTAGGCGATTGCGACCACAATGAGAAGAAACACCCACTGCTGGGGCCTACTCAGCCGGTTCCAGCGGTCAGCGAGCGGCGCGAAGAACCCGCCCCTGGTAGTGCGGTTCGATTCGCGGGTGATGGCGTCCTGTTCGGCCTTGGCGTCGGGGATGAGTGTCGGACCATCGGTCGTGCTCATGCGCGTGCCCTTCCCATAGAGGTTCCGAGAATACCCGTCGGTTTGAGGAGGAGGACGAGCACCAACACAACGAAGGCCACGACGTCCGTCCATTGCGAGTTGCCGAGCAGAATCTGGCCGTAGTTACCGATTAGACCGAGCAGCAGCCCGCCAAGCAGAGCGCCGCGCACGTTGCCGATTCCACCGAGCACGGCGGCCGCGAAGGCCTTGATGCCGAGCACGAAGCCCCCGGCGTAGAACACGCCGGATGGCACCTTCATGACGTAGAACAGGGCGCCGGCGCCCGCGAGCAATCCGCCGATCACGAAAGTGGTCATGATGATGCGTTCGCGATCCACTCCCATCAGGGTCGCGGTGTCGGGATCCTGCGCCACGGCGCGGATTCCGCGTCCGGTGCGTGAGCGGCGAATGAACTGGTCGGTCGCGACCATCAGGATTATGGCCGCGATCACGATGATGATCTGCTGGGAGTCGACGATCGTGCCGAACACGTCGAAGATCGGCGTCGGCTGGAACATCGTGACCGCCGGTTCCGGGCTCGCCCCACGCACGAGGAAGATGCCGTACTGGATGGCGAACGAGGCGCCGATCGCGGTGATGAGGAAGGCGAGCCTTGGCGCGTTTCGCTTGCGCAGCGGGCGGTAGGCGACACGCTCGAGCGCGAGAGCGGTGACCGCTGAGGCAATCATTCCCACGATCAGTGCGAGCAGCAGGTCCCCGATTATGGCGAGGGGGCCAAGTGTCGGCACGTTAGGCCCGAAGCCGAGGCTCGTGAGGGTGAAGACCACCCCATAGCATCCGATGATGAAGACCTCGGAGTGCGCGAAGTTGATGAGGTTGAGCACGCCATAGACGAGCGTGTAGCCGAGAGCGACGAGCCCGTAGATGGCGCCGAAGGTGAGGCCGTCGAACGTAGCGCTCCAGAAGTTTTGCATCAGGGACGGGATGTCGAAGCTGATCCAACTGTCATCCATTGGTACCTGAAGCAGGAGCGTAGAAAGCACGTGTGTCGTCCTTATGTGTGGAAAAAGCGGAAAAGTGGCGCGGTTCCGGGCGAAGCGCCAGCGGGACGATGGATGTCGTGGGACGAGCCGTGAGAGCGCCCCACGACATCCTGTCAGCCTGAGCTACTTTCCGATCACACCGATCGGCACGATCTTGCCGTTGTCGACCTTGTATCCGTAGACGGCGGGGGTAGCGAGCTCGCCCTTCGCGTCCCACTTGTAGTGCTTGCTCAGACCGTCGGCGTCGTACGACTTGACGTAGCTGAGCAGCGCGGGGCGAGTGGTCTTGCCCTTGTCGATGCCGGACAGCAGCACGGTCGCGACGTCATAGCCCTCGATCGAGTACGTACCCGGCTCCAAGTTGAACGCGCTCTTGTACGCCGTTTCGAAGCTCGGGATGAGCTCTCCTGGGATACACGGGCAGGTGAAGTAGGCGTTGGATGACGCGTTGCCGGCCTGCTTGATGAACTGGTCGTCCTTCGCGCCATCCGGGCCGATGAATGCGCCCTTGAAGCCCTTGGCCACGAGCTGCTGGTCGAACGGCGCGCCCTCGGCGTAGTAGCCGGCGTAGTAGACCGCGTCTGGCTTCGCGTTAATGATTTTCGAGACCACAGCGGAGAAGTCCTTCTGTCCTGTGATCACCTTGTCCGAGCCGACGAGGTTTGCGCCGAGCCCCGCCTTTGTGGCGTCGGCGAGGCCGATGCCGTAGTCGGAGTCATCCTGAACCAGGTAGACCTTCTTGCTCTTCAGGGTGCCAACCGCGAACTTCGCGGCCGCCGGGCCCTGCACGCTGTCGTTACCGAGGCCGCGGAAGAATGTCGTCCATCCGTTCTGGGTCAGCGTCGGGTTCGTCGCGGACGGCGTGATGTGGACCAGGCCCTTGTCCTCGAAGATGTTTCCGGTGGCCTTCGACTCACCCGAGAACGGCAGGCCAACGACGCCGACGATGTCAGCCTCATTGACGGCCTGGGTCACCGGACCGGTGGCCTTGGTCGGGTCACCTTCAGTGTCGAACTTCTTGAAGCCGACCTGGCAGCCGGGGTTCGCCTTGTTGTGCTGGTCGATCGCCAACTGCACACCGTTGAAGATGTTGATACCGAGCTGCGCGTTTGCTCCGGTCTCCGCACCGATGTAGCCGAGGGTGAGTCCGGACGCGCACTTTGCCTTGCCGTCTCCGGCGGGAAGCACCGCGTCGGCCGGCGTG
>JAUZFY010000203.1 GCA_030840185.1 Microbacteriaceae bacterium
TGCCAACCTCATTGTTGGCCAACATGACGGAGACAAGGGTGGTGTCGGGTCGCGTGGCGGCCGCGAGGTCATCCGTCCGCACCGCGCCGAGCTCATCGACGCCGACGACGGTGACCTCAAAGCCGTGGAACCGCGCCAGATAGTCGCACGACTCCAGCACTGCCTGGTGCTCGATGGACGACGTGACGACGTGCCTGCCGCGGGGGTTCGCCAGTGCGATGCCCTTGACGGCGAGGTTGTCGCTCTCCGTTCCGCCGGAGGTGAATATGACCTCGGAGGGACGGCAGTGGAGGATGGTCGCCACGCGTTGCCGCGCGTCGGCGAGTGCCCGCGCCGCGCTGTCCCCCAGGCTATGGCTGCTTGACGGGTTGCCGAACTCGCCGGTGAAGTACGGCCACATCGCCTCGAGCACCTCGCGGCGCACCGGTGTCGTCGCCGACGAGTCCAGGTAGATCACCGCGATTCCAGCGCGATGTCCAAGCCGATGTCGAGGGAGCGGACACTGTGGGTGAGCGCACCGACGGAGATGACGTCCACGCCGGTGCGCGCAATCGCACCGACGGTATCGAGGTTCACGTTCCCGCTCGCCTCGACGACGGCCCGACCCCCGATGAGGGCAACGCCCTCGCGCATCTCATCGAGGCTGAAGTTGTCGAGCATGATCGTGTCGACCCCCGCGGCCAGCACCGGCTCGATCTGATCGAGCCTGTCCACCTCGACCTCGAGATGGGTCGTGTGCGACAGACGGAGCCGCACCTCGCGCAGCGCTTCCGTGAGATCGCGACCGCCGGCGGTGAGCACCGCGAGATGGTTGTCCTTGGCCATGACCGCATCGGACAGGGAGAACCTGTGGTTCTTGCCTCCCCCGGAACGCACGGCGTGACGCTCGAACTGCCGGAGCCCGGGCGTGGTCTTTCGCGTGTCTACGATGTGGGCGCGAGTGCCGGCAATCTCGGCGACATATCGGGCGGTCAGCGTCGCGATGCCCGACATTCGCTGCACGAAGTTGAGGCCGATCCGCTCCGCCTGGAGCACAGCCCGGGCCGGCCCGGTGACCTCGGCGAGCACCGCGCCGCGGTCGAACGCGTCGCCGTCGCCGAGAGCCAGACTGACCGAGATGTCCGCACTGGTGAGCGTCATCGCGGCCGCGAATACCGCTCCGCCGCTGAAGACACCGGGTTCACGCGCGACAAGGAGAGCCGTCGCCACGGCGTCCGCCGGGATGAGCGTCTCGGACGTGATGTCGCCCCATGGCGCATCCTCCAGCAGCGCTGCGCCGACGATTGAGCGGATGTGCTGGTCCATCAACATGCGACGGCCACCTTTCTGGCTGGCTCGAGTGCGACCCACTCGAGGTGTCTGGCGAAACTCGTCCGCGCTGTCGGGAAATCTGAGCGGTAGTGCGCGCCACGTGATTCTTCCCGGGCGAGCGCGGCGGCGACGACGAGCCGGGACAGCTCGAGCAGGTTCGCGTCCTCGCGTGCGGCGACGGTCGCGGCATCCGCCACCGTCCACCGTGCCAGGGTTTCGGATGCTCGTCGCAGGCCCTCCTCGTCGCGAAACACCCCAGCCCGCTCCCACATGAGCTGCTGCAGTTCCGCGCGGGTGAAGGACTCGGCGCCGTCGGCCATCGGGACAGCCTCGGCCTCGGCGACCCGCGCCGTCTCGGGCCACCCGGCGTCGCCGAGCGCGGCATCATCGAGGTGCGCGGCGGATCGCCAGGCGAACACGAGCGATTCGAGCAGCGAGTTCGAGGCGAGCCGGTTGGCGCCATGCACGCCCGTGCAGGCGACCTCGCCGACGGCGAAGAGGCCAGGCAGCGAGCTTCGGCCCCACTCGTCGGTGACGACCCCGCCCATCCAGTAATGCGCCGCGGGCGTGACCGGAATCGGTTCACGGGCCCAGTCGAGGCCGTTGGCGAGACAGGCGCGGGTGATCCCGGGGAACCTCTCGGCCAGATGGCTGGCGCCGAGCGCCGTCGCGTCGAGCAGCACCGGCGCGCCGTCCTGGGCCGCCATCTGCCGGGCGATGCCCCTCGCGACGACATCGCGTGGGGCGAGTTCGCCGTCCGGATGCCAATCTGTCATGAAGCGTCGGCCGCTGATATCCCTCAGGACGGCGCCCTCACCGCGCACGGCTTCCGATACGAGGAAGTTGCCGGGGACCGCGAGCGCGGTCGGGTGAAACTGGTAGAACTCGACATCGCCGAGACGGGCTCCCGCGCGAAGCGCCGCCGCGACTCCATCCCCGGTCGTGACAGCCGGGTTGGTCGTGTGCCGGTAGAGCTGGCCGGCTCCTCCGCTGGCCAGAATCACCGCGTCCGCCTCCAGTCGCTCGGCGCGGCCGAACGAGTCCACAGTGTCCACCCCGACGACCCTGCCGTCGGAGAGCACGAGGTCACTCACGAAGGTGTGCTCGAGGATGCGCGCAGCCGTCTCGCGCACCGCGGCGACGAGCGCGGCCTCGATCGCGGCCCCGGTCGCGTCTCCGCCGGAGTGCAGAACGCGAGCGGTCGAGTGAGCGGCCTCCCGCCCGCGGGCCAGTTCGCCGTTCTCCCGATCGAAGGCGACACCGAGGCTGATGAGGTCACGGATCCGCTCGGGTCCCTCGCTGCACAGCACCTCGACGGCGCGGCGGGAATTGAGCCCGCCGCCCACCCGCATGGTGTCCGCGATGTGAGACTCGACGCTGTCATCCGGGAACACCGCAGCGGCGATTCCCCCCTGCGCATACCGGGTGTTGCTCTCGGCGAGGTCGGCCTTCGTCACGACGGTGACGCGGTGGGTTCGGCTCGACCGGAGCGCGGCGACCAGACCCGCGATCCCGGTGCCGACGACGATCACGCTGCCCATGTCAGTCGCCGACGACCTGGGCGGCGGTGGTGCCGGGCTTCGCGGCAAGCATGCGCTCGAGGGCAACCCGGGCGGGCACGGCGACCTCGTCGGTGACCGTGATCTGGTTGAGCACCTCGCCGCGCACGAGCGCCTCGAGCACCCAGGCGAGGTAGCCCGGGTGGATCCGGTACATCGTCGAGCATGGGCAAATCACCGGGTCGAGGCTGAAGATTGTGTGTTGCGGGTACTCCGCCGCGAGCCGGTTTACCATGTTGATCTCGGTGCCGATGGCAAAGGTGGTCGGCTCGGTCGCGGCGGCGATGGCCTTGCCGATGAAATCGGTCGAGCCTGCGGCATCCGCTGCGTCGACGACCGCCATCGGACACTCCGGGTGCACGAGCACCCGCACGCCGGGGAAGTCGGCCCTGGCCTTGTCGATCTGGTCGACGCTGAATCTCTTGTGTACCGAGCAAAAACCGTGCCAGAGGATGACCTGCGCCTCTTCCAGACCGGCCACATCGTAGCCGCCGAGCGGCCGGCGCGGGTTCCACATCGGCATGCGCTCGAGCGGTATGCCCATCGCCTTGGCGGTGTTGCGCCCGAGATGCTGGTCGGGGAAGAACAGCACCCGCTGTCCGCGCTCGAATGCCCACTCGAGAACCGTGGACGCGTTCGAGGAGGTGCAAACGATGCCACCGTGCTCTCCGCAGAAGCCCTTGAGCGCAGCCGAGGAGTTCATGTACGTCACCGGGATGACCGGAACGCGACCGTCGGCATCCGGTTCGGTTCCATACAGCGCCTCGAGCTGCTCCCAGGCCTCCTCGACCGAATCGATGTCGGCCATGTCAGCCATCGAACAGCCGGCTGCGAGGTTGGGAAGGATGACCGACTGCCCGGGACGCGCGAGGATGTCCGCCGTCTCCGCCATGAAGTGCACGCCGCAGAAGACGATTGCCTCGACATCGGGGCGGGACTGGGCGGCATTGGCGAGCTGGAACGAGTCTCCGACGAAATCCGCGTATTTCACGACCTCGTCCCGCTGGTAGAAGTGGCCGAGCACGACGACCCGGTCGCCGAGAGTCGCCTTCGCGGCGAGGATGCGCGCGTCAAGTTCCTCTTTTGAGGCGGTGCGGTATTCCTCCGGAATCTGGCCCTGCCGGGGCGTGCCGGTCGGAATCACGTCTCCCATCGACGATCCGGGGCCATAACTCGGCTCGGTTTGGAGATCGAACACCCACGGCCCATCGGCGAGCGCGGGGCTGCAAGTCTCGCCGTCGGCCTTACCGGTGCGAATGAGCTGGATAGTGGTGTCCACGGACGACAAAGGAACTCCTCGGTGAATGGGAACTGCTGGGGATCGGTGTGGCTAGGGGCGGCCGAGCGGGCCGTTGTCGGTCAGCTCGACGGAGGCGTTGTAGCGGTAGAGCCGGGGCGGGCGATGACGACCGCCGGTCAGCTGCTGCTCGGTGGCGATGACGGCCTTCGACGCCTCGATCTGGCGCCGGAAGTTGGCTGGATCCAGCGCCTTCCGCAGCACGGCCTCGTGCACCTGCCGGAGTTCGGCGAGGGTGAAGGTCTCGCCAAGGAACGCGTGCGCGATGCGGCTGTACTCCATCTTCGTGCGCAGTCGCCAGAGGGCGTAGTCGACGATCAGGTTGTGGTCGAACGCAAGCTCCGGCAGTTCATCCGCGGAAAACCAGCGCACATTTTCGCCCTCTGTCGCGATGTCGGCCTGCTCGGAGCGCACGAGCGCCCAATAGACGACGGACACGACCCGTTGGTCGGGAGAGCGGTCGACGTCGCCGAAGGCGTACAGCTGCTCGAGATAGTTCGGTTCGAGGGCGGTGGTTTCCCGCAGGCTGCGCGCAGCGGCAGCCGAGAGGTTCTCGCGGGCCTCGACGGGCCCACCCGGCAGAGCCCAGCGCCCCTCGAACGGGCCACGGATGCGCCGCACGAGCGGAATTCGCAGCGAGGCGGCGGTGCCTTCGCCATCGGCACGCAGAGCGAAGATCACCGTCGAGACAGCGAGCGTCAGCTGTTGTGCGTTCATCTGTCCCGCCTCGGGCCACCGAGTAAAGGTGTTTGTGACCTTAAGGCATATTACCTTGCGCTCGGGGAACCTCCAAAACAGACAATGGGTCGTCTTTTGAGTAAGAATGCTCAATTTGACGGGCCCGATTTCTCGTCCCGGTCTCAGGGGGCGAGATGCGCTCTTCGCCTGGCCAACGACGAGTCGAAGGTGTCCCCTGAAGAGAAAAGCGGCACCGTTCGCTCCGGGCAGTGCAGGGACGAGGGCCCCAGCGGGAGCGGCGCTGCCCCGCGTCATCTCGCCTTCATAACGAATGGGCCGCGGCCCTTCCCGCAATAGTGTGATTATATTAGGATATTTGCCAATCGGGCATCCCCCTCCCCGATGACCAACTACCGATTCAAAGGAGATTCGGATGAGAAGTCTTGTTGGAGGCATCGCAACAGCAGCAGCAGTCGTCTTGGTCCTGGCGGGTTGTACGTCCGCAGCCGAGACGCGTCAAAACGAATCACAGAACCTAAAACTCACGGCACCGGCAAGCGAGCCCAGAGCCGGCGAGCACCCAACGCTCACGACCGAGAAAGCGAAGAATCCCGTCAAGATCGCGATCATTGCGATCGAGAACAACCCCTTCTTCGCCCAGGTCAAAACCGGATACACCGCCATCAAACCCAAGATCGAAGCGCTCGGCGGAAAAGTGGACTGGATCAACGCCGGAACCGAGGTCAACGTCGACAACGTGGGTAAGGCGATCAACGCCGCCGCAGTCGACAAATACGACGCCGTCGCGG
>JAUZFY010000213.1 GCA_030840185.1 Microbacteriaceae bacterium
CAAGAGGCAAGAGGCAAGAGGCAAGAGGCAAGAGGCAAGAGGCAAGAGGCAAGAGGCAAGAGGCAAGAGGCAAGAGGCAAGATCGTGGCGACTTGCAAGTAGCAACGCTTGGGGTACGGCGTGCTGCGAGCGGTTCCCTGGTCACGATCAAGGGCTCGAACCTCAGGAAGATCCCGGGTGTCACGTTTGGGACATCCCCCGGAACGACGCTGACGATAGCGCGTGACAGGGAACTGACAATCACGGCCGCCCGCCTCGATCGCTGGTATAGCGATCGCGCGACGACCGGGGGCTGCAGCCTCAGTTGGGTACGCGGCACCCCGATGTTCGACTTCCTCAGCACCCATCCGAACGTGACGCCTGATTCGTCCGGGCCGGTATTCGCTCGGCATCATGACGCTCACCGTTGCGTCACCGGATACCTTCGGATACGGTCTGTCGGATGGGTGGCACCGACGAGGATGGCTGGTCCGCCGTCGCAGCCGAATGGGCGGAGCTCTGGGGCGACTTCGCCGAGCCGGCGCGTCTCGCAATTGTGGCGGCGACCGGGATCGGCACGGGGTCCCGCGTTTTGGACATCGGATGCGGCAGCGGCGAGTTTCTCGTCCTGCTCGATCGGCTTGGTGCCGTCCCAACCGGCATCGACCCGGCACCAGGCATGATTGCCGTCGCGCGGTCGCGGATTTCCGCGGCGGACATTCGGCTCGGCTCGGCCGAGGAACTGCCGTGGCCGGATGATTCGTTCGAGGTCGTCACGGCGTTCAATTCTCTGCAGTTCGCCGACGACATCCTCGATGCCCTCACCGAGGCCGCCCGGGTGACGGTGCCACGCGGATTCGTGGCGATCGCAAACTGGGCCGACCGGGACCGCAACGACTTCAACGTCATCGATTCGGCTGTCGCCCGCGCCGCCGGTGAGGACCAGCGGCCGGACGGCTTCCTGCGGCAGCCCGGTGGCCTTGAGCAACTGTTCGCAGACGGTGGGCTCGAGGTTGTGGCATCCGGGCTGCTCGAGGCGCCTTGGGAAGTGCCCGACGACGACACGCTCGTGCGCGGCGTGCTGCTCGGAGAGGACGAGGCCGCAATAGTTGCCGCCGTACCGACGGTGCTCGAGGCCGCCCGTCCGTTCCGCACCGCCTCCGGCGGTTACCGCCTCGTCAACGCGTTCCGGTACGCCGTCGGGCGCACAGACGGCTGAGCCCAATCCGAGGCAGTCCGCGACCTCGGGTCGTGATGCGTTTCTCCGGACATTCACCGCTTTTCGCCCAAACATGCCCCAGGTAACCAGTTGCACCGCCCCGGAAGTCGGATTCCTCCGGAGAAAGGTTGTCGGCCTCCCCGGCGGCGAGCAAGCGGCCTAGGCTCGCCGCACGGCATCCTCGAGCATCACGACCACGACATCCCAGGGCAAGCGCTACGGGGAGTGGGTCGTCACGCACGAGCACCACTCGGCGGCGGCCGCCGACGAGGCCGAGACGGAGGATGCCTAGTCCGGCCTTCCGCCCGCGTGGTCCGGTCCCGCAAGGCGACCAGCCCGCGTCCGTTCCTCGAGCCACTCGTTGAATGTCTGCGAGCCGAGGGTCGCGCCGACGCCGGCAAGAAGCGCGCCGCGGTGCATTGCGCTGAACAGAGCGCCCGGCGCCCGGAGCGGGACGACCGGCTTGCGGATGCCCGCGGCCCGAACGTAACGCCGCGCCATGTCGACGAGACTCTCGACGCGTGGCCCGCCCAGGTCGGCGGCTCGACCGCGTGGTTCGCCCTCGGCGAGGCTCACCGGTGAGGTCGCCACCTCGGCTGAGGCGACCGGCTGCAACGTCGCCACGGGCATGAGAACGAACGGGCCAAATGTCGTGCGGGCGAGCGTCTGCTCCGCAAATTCGTGGAACTGGGTCGCCCGCAGGATGGTCCACGGCACCTCTCCGGCAGATACCACCCGCTCCTGTTCGAGCTTGCCGGCGTAGTACCCGGAGTCGACCGGATCGATGCCAACGATCGAGAGCGCGATGTGGTGGCGCACCCCAGCCGACTTCTCGGCGGCAAGCAGATTCGCGCTGGTGGTGCGAAAGAAGTCGACGGATGCCGCGGTGGAGGTGGTCTGAACGTTCCCCACGTCGATCACGGCGTCGACACCGTGGAGAATCTCCTCGAGTCCGTTCCCGGACACGAGGTCAGTGCCGAGGGAGCGGGACAGCCCGACGACCTCGTGGCCGCGCTGCTCGGCGACCCGAGCGGCGTGCCGTCCGACCGTGCCGGTGGCGCCGGCTATGGCGATCTTCATCGTGCGGTCTCCTCGTTCTGGGCGAACAGCATTGCAGCGTCTCGAATCGGCGATGCGGGCCGGCGAATGTCGTCGAGCGAGATCAGCTCGTGGCGCGTTCAGCATAGGCCGCGGCCCGCCTCACCATCCGAGACAATAGACAGATGCCCGCCATCCCGCCCCACATCGGCTATGCCGCCACTCTGGAGCAGTTCCACCCCACGGAGATCCTCGAGCTGAGCGCCTACGCCGAACAGCACGGCTTCGGTGGCGTGATGGCGGCGGACCGGTTTCAGCCGTGGGTGCCGCGTCAGGGGGAGGCGAGCTTCGTATGGAACGTGCTCGGCGCACTCGGGCAGACGACCACGGGAGACCTCGGAACGGGAATGACGGTGCCGACCTTCCGCTGGCATCCGGCCATGGTCGCGCAGGCGAGCGCCACGCTCGCGGCGATGTATCCGGGGCGACACTGGCTCGGCATCGGATCCGGCGAGGCGATCGACGAACACATCACCGGCGCCTACTGGCCGGAGACCGCCGAGCGCATCAATCGGATGTTCGAGGCCGTCGAGCTGATCAACAAGTTGTTCGCCGCGTCCCTCGCCGGCCGGGACACCAAGCACTCCGGCCAATTCTTCAAGCTCGAGTCCACCCGACTGTGGACGATGCCGGAGACCGCGCCCGAGATTCTCATCGCCACCTCCGGCCCGGTCACCGCAAAGCGCGCAGGGCGCACGGTCGACGGCATCATCGTGGATGGTGCCCCGATCGACAAGATCGCCGGCCTGCTGTCGCGCTTTGACGAAGGGG
>JAUZFY010000249.1 GCA_030840185.1 Microbacteriaceae bacterium
GCTCGGGATAGCGCTCGGTCCAGCGCCATTCCTTCCACAGCTCCTCGTCGAACATGAAGCCGTAGATGTAGCTGTCGGAGTCGCTGCGGGCGCCCGGGTACCGGTTCCACCACCACGTCCCGCCCACGCCGCCGCCAGCCTCGATCACGTGTGCCCTCAGGCCCATCTCGTTTCGGAGCTTGTGGAGCATGTACAAGCCCGAGAACCCCGCGCCGACTATCACGGCGTCAAGGGCTGTCATCGGTTCGGTTGCCGTCATCGTGCCTCCCAACCATGGCGCCACCGCGGCGCAGCTCTAGCAGCGTGTCCCACGAATTCCCCGGGCGAACGATACACGGCGAGCCGCCGTCCTGACGTCCGTCGGGACGGCCTGGCGTAGTCAGCCGATGCGGTCGAGGAGTTTCTCGGCCTCGGCGATGACCGCGTCCTGATGAGGCTCGAGCTCCTGGCCGCCCAACGTCGCCGCGAAGAACGCGTAGGGATCGGCGACACCGCTGTCGATGCCGCTCAACTCCTCCATCACTGCGAGGCCCATGAAGGGAACGTACGGCGCCGAGTACCCACCTTCGTGGGTAAGCACCAGGCGCCCGGCGCACAACTCGTCGGCCGCCGCTTTGAGCATGCGAGTCATCTCGCGGAACGTCTCGCTCCACGCCATCATTCGACCAAGGGGATCGAAGACCCCGCCGTCGAAGCCCGACGGGGCCACGATGAAGTCAGGTCGGAAGCGTCGTAGTGCTTCCATGGCTACTCGCCGGTAGGCAGCGACGTAGGCCCCGTGTCCCGAACCCGGCGGGAGCGAGATGTTCACGTTGTAGCCGAGTCCGTCGCCCTCGCCATTCTCGGTCACGTACCCCGAGTTCGGCGGGAAGCACAAATGCTGATGCAACGAGATCGTCAGCACCGATGGGTCGTCGTAGAACGCGGTCTGCTGGCCGTTGCCATGGTGAACGTCCCAGTCGACCATCGCGATGCGCGCCACACCGCGCACTTCGCGCAGGTGTTTCACCGTGATCGCGGCATTGTTGAACAAGCAAAAGCCCATTCCCACATCGGCGATGGCGTGATGACCCGGCGGACGAACCAGCGCGTAGACGTTGTCGACAACCCCGTCGAGCACGGCGTCGACCGCCGCGATGCAACCGCCCGCCGCCATCAGCGCGATCTCGTAGCTCCCTAGCCCGAAGGGCGTCAGTCCCCCAGCGTCGCCGCCGCCGGCCGCCGACAGGTCAGCGATCCGCTGGTGGTAGTCGGCCGTGTGGACACGCAGGACCTCCTCCACGGTCGCGGGACGCGGCGCGATCGGCTTCAACTGGTCGAGCAGACCACTCGCCCGCCAGAGATTCACCATGCGCCGCTTCGTCTCGGGGTTCTCGGGATGCTCATACGGCTGCACCACAACCCCATCATTGGGGACGATCCATCCGTGGCCGGTGTCGTGCCACAGGTAGCGCTCATGGAACACGAGCCCCGTCGTCATTGGCAGCCCCCTCGTAGCTCGGCGCGCACCCTACCCGCGTCGACATCCGAGCGATCGGGCTCCGATCTCGACCGGAGCCCCGATACCGTCAAGTGCCTTGATTCTCTGAGGAACTTGTCGGGGCACCTTCCGCCTTCAAGGCCTCATGCGCGGCGAGGAATGCTTGGTGGCCTGCCGGCGTACCGCAATAGACGGTGGCGTGAATCAGGATCTCCCTGATCTCATCGACCGTGACACCGCTCGCCAGAGCGCCCTTTACATAGATCCCTAGCTCCTGCGGGCGCCCGAGCGCCGTAAGTATTCCGAGGTTCAACATGCTCCGCGTCTTGCGATCGAGTCCGGGGCGGCTCCACGCGTATCCCCAGGCCCATTCGGTGACGATGCGCTGGAACGCCATCATGAAATCGTCGGTCTCGGAGAGATTGGCGTCGACGTACTCGGGGCCCAGAACCTCGCGTCGCACCTGAAGACCCTTTTCGAACAGCTCGCTCTCGGTCACTTTGGCCGCTCTCCCTCGGTGACGCCGCGTTCTCGCGCGCGGCCGGATGTCGTGACTAGCTCGGCGGGTCCGGGAGAAGGCCCAGTTGGCCGAGAACCGTCACGTTGTCCCAAGTGACCCAGAACTCAGCCAGCTTGCCGTTCTCCACACGAAGCACGCCCGCGAAGTCGAACTTGGCCTTCTTTCCCGTAGGCGCAACCGGACCGAACTGGCCCAAGTGTGTGCCTTCGTACGTCGCAAAGACCCCGATCATGTCGTCCTCGGCAACGATGTGCGTGAATGTCTGTACATTGTCCGGGAACGCAGCGGTGTACTCGGTCAAGAACTCCTTGAATTGTTCCAGGCTCTTCACATCGACCTGCGGAGTCGCTTCACAATGGCGGACGAAGTCTGTAGCCACGATCTCGTCGAGGTCATCGAGTTGACGCTTGTTCATGGCATCCTCGAGACGTCGGACCAACGACTTCATCTCCCCGGCACTAGCAGTACCCATATCCGTCCCCTCTGTTGAGTTCGCTGCTTGGCTCGTGCTAGATGCCCCGCCGGAAATCGTACACGTCGGTGCGCGCGTGAGTGCTTCTTCGTACCCGTTACGCCGACGATCCATCGAGTTCGACGTATTCCGTGT
>JAUZFY010000260.1 GCA_030840185.1 Microbacteriaceae bacterium
TGACCGGTGCATGCGGGGGGAGCGGAGTTACCGGACGCCACCCCACTCCACCGCTAGTGTCGAGCCCATGAGAACAGTCCTGGCGGTCCTCCGCATCGTCGCCGCTCTTGTCGCGGCAGCGGCCATCGTGGCCACCTTGCTGGACACCGCCTCACGAGCATCCATCAATCCGTTCAATTTTTTCGGATTTTTCACCATTCAGGGCAACATCATCGCGCTGGCCGCGCTGCTTGCGACGGGTGCGGCGGGGTTATCGAGCCGGCGGCAATCGAAGAACCTCGTGCTCTTCCGGGCATGCGCGACGACCTACATCGTGGTCGTTGGCGTGGTTTACAGCACTCTGCTGGCCGGCCTCGAAGGCGGTGTCTCCCTTCCGTGGGCCAACTTCGTGTTGCATGTGGCCCTTCCGATCTACGCCGCGCTCGACTGGATCCTGATCCCGGATCGCAAGAACGTGACGTGGCACCGGTTCTGGATTGGTTTGGTGTACCCTGCGGTGTGGTTGGTCGTGGTGTTGGTTAGAGGAGCCACGGACGGCTGGGTTCCGTACCCGTTCCTCGACCCGGGCAACGGATACGGTGTCGTTGCCGGCTATGCGGTAGGTATCGCCGTTGCGATTTCGGCTGCCGGCGCGGCAGTTTGGGGAGTCAGCCGGTGGCAGCTGCCGACGAGGAGCCACGCGGCTCTCGTCAACGAGCCGCACTGAGCATCCCTTCGGTCCCGCGGGAGAGCGGGACTGGCGAGCGCGCTATGGGTCGGGACGCGAGAGGTCAAGGGGTCGCGCCACCCGAGATACCCGGTGATAATGAATGGGAAACCACGCTCTGTGCGGGAAGCAAATTGACCGCCGCCGGGGGAGAGCCCGATACCCGAATCGGTGACCGGCATGGAAGAACTGAAAGTCTCGAGCGCGACCGGCTCGGACGAGTCGCTTGTAAATCTGGCGCGCGCCGGGGACAAAGGCGCGTTTGCCGAATTGTGGCGGCGTCACGCCCGCTCGGGCATCCGCGTGGCCAGTCAACTGACCTCGGCAATCGACGCGGATGACCTTGTCGCGGAGGCCTACGTTCGCATTTACCAGCGTGTGCTGGCAGGGGGCGGCCCCCAGGGCGCGTTCCGGCCCTACCTCTACACGACCATCCGAAACCTCGCCTGTACCTGGGGACGTTCTCGACGAGATGTCAACGTGCGTGACATGGCGGAAATCGAAGATCCGGTAGTCGTGGATGACTTCGCGGCGGTCGCCCTCGATCGCAGCCTCACGGCGCGCGCGTTTCGCTCGCTTCCCGAACGGTGGCAATCGGTGCTTTGGTATACGGAAATCGAGGGAATGGACCCCCACGAGGTCGCGCCGATCCTCGGCCTCAGCGCCAACGGGGTCGCGGCATTGTCCTATCGGGCGAGGGAGGGACTGCGCACCGCTTGGTTGCAGGCGCATGTGTCCGACGTAAGCGCGTCGGGCGAGTGCCGGTGGGCCATAGGGCGCCTCGGCGAGTATGCGAGACACGGGCTCACCTCGAGGGAGCGGGCACGGCTGAGCAATCATCTTTCCGGCTGCACCAAGTGCTCGATCATCAGCGAGGAAGTGGATGAGGTGGGCTCGCGGCTCGCCCTCGTAATACTTCCGCTGGTGCTTGGCGGCTCCGCCGGCGGCGCGTTCCTGGCGTCGCTCAGTGCGCCCGCGACGGCAACGGCGGCATCGGCGATGACGACGGCAGCAGCGACGGCCTCGACCGCAACTACTTCGGTGTCGGCCTCCGCGGCCACTACTTCAGTTGCGGCCTCCGCGGCGACCGCGTCCTCCGCAACCACCGTGGCCGCAGCGACAACTGCGTCCGCCGCCACCGCTGCAACGGCTTCCGTGGGGACTGCCGCAGCGGCATCAACAGCGGCGACGGCCTCCGCGGCGGTGGCCACAGCAGCAGCATCGACAACAGCGGTGACGGCAACGGCGGGACTCGGTGCGAGCGCGATATCGGCTCCCGTGATGAGCAGTCTCGCGGTCGCTCTTGTCGTTTCCGGCGGAGCGGCGGTCACCTCCAATGACGCCCCGGTTCCCGCGCCTGCGGCGACCTCGGTCAGTCAACAGGATCTCAGCGGCCCGACGCCTTCACCTCTTCCGACTGCGGTCGACCCGTCGGCAATTCCCGGCGATTTGCTCGCCTCGGCGAAGCCCACCTCCTCTGACGCGCCGGTTGTCAAGGGCACCGACGGGGCCATCGGAACGGCCGGTGGCGTCGATCCCGGAACGGCAGCACCCACGGGAGATGCCAACGAACCGACGGCCGAATCGTTCAAGGTCGCCGACGGGAGTGGCGCTGGTGCCGCAAAGGAAGGCACCGCAACGGAAGACGCGACGCCCGCCCCACCGGTGCCGAACTCCGGCGCCGTCTCGGGCTCCGCGCTTGAGGCGCCGCCCGCCGTGCCAACAGAATTTAACCTGGCCGGTACCGGAACACCAGGGGCGACGGTGACACTCGGGCGCGCGGGCGTGGCTTATGGGACGACGACGGTGGCACCGGACGGAACCTGGACGCTGCAGGCGAGCGCGACGCCCGGCGGCAGCGAGGACACTGGTGCGGCCCAACTGAAGCAATCCGTTTCGAGCCCGACCGAGGACGGGACGGCGGCGGATGGGTCGAGTTCGCGGCTCACCGTGCAGTCGAGCACGGGCGCGACCGACTTCACGGTCGTCGACTGACCTGCTGCTGTTGGTCGAGGGAGGGCGCTCCGCCCGGTCTGTGGGTCGAGTGGGCTATGGCGGTCTGTTGGTCGAGTAGGGCGCTCCGCCCGTATCGAGACCCCGGGGCGGGGCATTGGGGTCTCGATACGCTCGCTGCGCTCGCTACTCGACCCGCTGTATCCTGACCCGCGGAATCTCGACCCGCGGCACCGCTAGGGGCGACCGCGCAGAACCGCGGCCTTTACCTCGGCGATTGCCTGGGTCACCTGGATGCCACGGGGGCACGCCTCGGTGCAGTTGAAGGTCGTTCGGCAGCGCCAGACGCCCTCCTTGTCGTTGAGGATGTCGAGCCGCGTCTGAGCTCCCTCGTCGCGCGAGTCGAAGATGAAGCGGTGGGCGTTCACGATCGCGGCCGGCCCGAAGTACTGGCCGTCCGTCCAGAACACCGGGCAGCTCGAGGTGCACGCAGCGCACAGAATGCACTTGGTCGTGTCGTCGAACCGGGCTCGCTCAACGGGGCTCTGCAGCCGTTCCTTCTCGGGCTTGCTCGAGGCAACCAGGAACGGCTGCACCTCGCGGTAGCTCTCGAAGAACGGATCCATGTTGACGATGAGATCCTTCTCGAGCGGGAGGCCCTTGATCGCCTCGACATAGATCGGTTTTGACAGGTCGAGATCCTTCAGGAGCGTCTTGCAGGCAAGCCGATTGCGGCCGTTGATTCGCATCGCGTCCGAGCCGCACACGCCGTGGGCGCACGAGCGGCGGAAGGTGAGGGAGCCGTCCTGTTCCCATTTGATCTTGTGCAGTGCGTCAAGCACGCGGTCGGTGCCGCTCATCACGACGTCGAAGTCTTGCCAACGCGGTTCCTCGTCGACCTCGGGGTCGAAGCGTCGGATGATGAGGGTCGCCGTGAAGGTCGGGATCTCTTCCGGAACTGCCGGACGATTCTCCAGAACTGCGTTACTCATTAGTACTTTCTTTCCATCGGGGGGTAGTTCGTGATGACGACGGGCTTCCAGTCCAGGCGAATGTGTTCCCCGGCGTCCGCCGACTCGGGGTCGCCAGTGAGATATGCCATCGTGTGGACGAGGAATTTCTCGTCGTCACGCAGCGGGTAGTCCTCACGCATGTGTCCGCCGCGGCTCTCCTTGCGGGACCGGGCGGAGTAGACAAGCACCTCAGCGAGATCGAGCAGGAAGCCGAGTTCCACGGCCTCGAGCAAATCCGTGTTGTAGCGCTTGCCCTTGTCCTGAAGCGCGATGTTCTTGTACCGCGCGCGGAGCTGCTCGATCAGGTCTGTCACCTCGCCGAGGGTCTCGTCGGTTCGGAAGATCTGCGCGTTGCGATCCATCGAGTCCTGCAGCTCCTTGCGGATCGCCGCGATGCGCTCGGTTCCGTCGCCGCTGCGCACCATGTCGAGGATTCGCTGCACTCCCGCGGCGGGGTTTGCCGGAAGCGGGATGAATTCCGCCGTCTTGACGTACTCGACCGCGTTCAGACCGGCTCGCTTACCGAAAACATTGATGTCAAGCAGCGAGTTCGTGCCGAGGCGGTTCGAACCGTGCACGCTGACACACGCGCACTCGCCGGCGGCGTA
>JAUZFY010000264.1 GCA_030840185.1 Microbacteriaceae bacterium
CTCGAACCGGTCGCCAGGACCTGCAGGTCAGCGGGGCGAAGAACATATTCGTTGCCTACGGTCGCACCGAAGACGTGCTGGCCTGGGTCGGCAAGACCAAATACAACAAGGTCGGGGTGAACCGCGACAAGACGGCCCTCACCAACCGACTCATCGCAGGCAAGGCCACCTCGGTTCCCAACCCGAAGGGCTCCGATCTGTGGCTTGACCAGCACTCCGCTACCAACAGCCTGAGTCTCACCCTCAACGTTCCGGCTGACATCTCGATCCTCGTCGTCTCAGACGGCAAGAGCCCGGCGCCGAGCCAGCTGTCAATCCGCTGGCCGCTCGACAACCGCACGCCCTGGTCTGGGCCGCTCATTGTCGGCGGGATTGTGTTGCTGATCATCGGGATCGTGCTCTACTTTCTCGCCCTTCGCAATCTGCGCCGCTCCCAGGGCCCCCGCCGCAAGACTCCGAAGATGCCGAAGGTTCCGCGTCAGCGCAGCTACCGGCCGCGAAAGCCGCAGGCGATTCAAGCCACGCCGGGGCGACGGTCGAACCGACGACGCATGGTCGCAGTCTTGCCCGTCCTGTTGGTCGGCGGACTGGCGCTGAGCGGCTGCACCTCGCAGTCCTGGCCGGTGTTCATGACGGCAGCCTCGGCGTCGACGACTCCGACGCCGACATCCACCGCGCAGGCCGCGGCAGGCGTCAACCCCCCGGCAGTCACCGTGTCGCAATTGCGCTCCATCGTCGACCGGATCGCCGCCGTCGCGACGAAGGCGGATGCCGACAAAAACGTCGAGCTGGCCAAGACCCGGTTCGACGGCGCTGCGCTCGACCTGCGGGCAGCTAACTACGCCATTCGCAAGGTCGACAGCGCCCAGGCGGCTCTCGCGCCGATCCCGACTGGCGAGCTGAGCATCAAGCTGCCGCAGCAAACCAACAAGTGGCCGCGCACAGTTCTCACAGTGGTGAACAACCCGAAAGACAAGACCGTGGCCCCGGTGGCGCTGATGCTCGAGCAGAAGACGCCGCGCGACAACTACAAGGTCGAGTACGCGACGGCCCTCGAGGCCCGGGCCAAGGTTCCGCAGCTCGCACCGGCCGACCTCGGCGCGCCTCGCCTTGCTCCAGATGTCAAGTTGCTCAAGATGGCGCCGGCGAGCGTGGCTCTCGCCTACGGCGACATCCTCGCGAACGGTCCGGCGAGCACCTCGATGAAGGACTTCGACACCAAGAACGACGCCCTCATCGGCGAGATCGGTCTCGACTTCCGCAAGAAGACCGCGGCGGCGCTTCCTGCGAATGCGAAGATGCAGATCGCCAACAGCAACGGTTCCTACGACAGCATCGCTCTCGGTAGCGCCGACTCCGGTGCGGTGGTGGCGGTGTATCTCAACGAGACCGTCACCGTGACGCCAACCGAGGCCGGGGCCTCGGTCAATCCGGAGGGGCAGGTCAAGACGCTCTCCGGCATCACCGGGTCCACGAAGGGAACCGTTGCGGTGTACGGTGACCAATTGCTCTTCTTCGTCCCGAGCGTCACGAGCAAGCAGAAGATCTCGTTGCTCGGATTCGCTACAGGCCTCGTTTCAGCAAAGGAACTTCCGTGACCTCGATCCCCCCGTCCGCTGCCAATCTCCGCGGTGCGGTCGACCTGTCATCCCTCGTGCGGCCCCCCGCTGCCGCTGGTGCGGGACCGGCCGGGCAATCCGGGCCGGTCGCCGTCCCGTCTCTAGTGGTCGAGGGGACGGATGCATCGTTCACCGGCATCCTCGATCTGTCGCAGACCGTTCCGGTGATCGTCGAACTGTACGTCGGGCAACCGTCGGCCGACCTGATCAGGGTTGTTACCGGGTACGCCGGCCGACTCGTGCTCGCCACTGTGGATGCCGCGGCCAACCCTCAGCTCACGCAGGCGTTCCGCGCCGTGGCGGCCCCGACCGTCGCCGCCGTGATCGGGGGCCGGCCGATCGCCCTCTACGAGGGTGAGCTGCCGCAAGACGATGTCAAGCAAGTGCTCGACCAGGTGCTGACCCTCGCGGCTCAGCAAAACGTCACGGGAACGGTCACCCCGCAAGAAACCGAGGCCGCGTCGGCCGAACCGATCGAAGAGCCGCTGCCTCCGCACCACCAGGAGGCCTTCGACGCGATCGCCGCGGGAGATTTTGAGACGGCCATCAAGGAATACCGCACCGCCATCGCGCAGGACCCGCGCGATCAGCTCGCCGTCGCCGGACTCGCCCAGGTGTCACTATTGGCCCGGCTCGACGGCGTCTCTGCGGCGGACATCCGGCAGGCGGCCGGCTCCGCTCCCGCCGACCTCGATGCGCAGCTCGCCGTGGCCGATCTTGACGTTTCCGGCGGCCACCTCGAGGACGCATTCGGCCGACTCCTCGACCTGTTTCCGTCACTCGATCAGGCGGGCAAGGACCGGGTTCGCACCCGGCTGCTCGAGTACTTCGAGATCGCCGGGACCGAGGACCCGCGCGTTACTGCCGCGCGCCGTCGCCTCACGGCGCTTTTGTATTAGGCTCAGCCACCATTCTCAGTTCCCGGCATTCACCGGGCTGTCTCATCGGCGCAGCCTGAGCCAAAGCCCGGCAAGCGGCGGGAGCGTGAGTTGCGCCGAGGCCGGGCGACCGGCCCATGGCTCGTCGATCGCCACGACAGTCCCGAAGTTCCCCACTCCGGAGCCGCCGTACTCCGAGGC